>DASQNU010000269.1:0-62978 GCA_035644815.1 Bathyarchaeia archaeon
TATGAGCGCTTACAAAAATCCGAAACGGCCCCAAAAACCTCGCAGCCGTCCATCGGAAAATTTATGCAATTGTACGAAACACTAAAAGAAGAATATGAATGCGCCATTGCGGTCCATATATCAAGCAAACTGAGCGGCACAATAAATGCCAGCAAGCAAGCAGCGGAAATGGTCAATTTTCCTGTAGAGGTTGTCGATTCCAAGCTGCTGTCTTATCCGCTCACCCTATTGATTAAAAAAGGCATGAAGCTGTCTGAGGAAAGTCTGGATTATCAGAAAATCGCTTCTCTCCTCCGCATTGAGGTAGAAAAGTTTGAAAACTACTTCCTGGTCGGCAGCCTGGATCAGCTCTATAAGGGCGGTCGCTTGAATGGTGTCCAATACTTCCTCGGCAACCTGCTGCAAATCAGACCGATTATCCACGTCAAAGACGGACTTTTTGAAGTCTATGAAAAAGTCCGCTCCGAGGGAAAAGCGATCAAACGCATGCTGGAACAGCTGGATGAAGCGAAGAAAGCCAACAAGGTCAGCAACATCCAAATCCTCCATGGCAACGTGTTGGATAAAGCATTGGCCTTGAAAGCGAAAATTCAGGAGAAGTATCAGGACATTCCGATCATGATCGGACCGATCAGCTCTACTATCGCCGTGCATGCTGGCGAAGGTACGCTCGCGATTGCCTGGATCAATGACTAAAGAAAAAGCTCGTCTTTCTCATTCAATGAGGGACGAGCTTTTTTACGGAACAAGAAAGTATTTACTTCTTGGCTTACCTCCTTATGCCGCATAAAAAGCTTCCGCTAAAGAAGGATTCGACAACATCTTTGAAAAAGCTTCAATTGAAGCTTTTTTTAATGCGCCGGAAAATACACCATCTGAATGACAAAAATAACCCCAAATACATACAAAATCGGGTGCACCTCACGCCCCTTCCCGCTCACGAGCTTCATCAGCGGATAGGTAATAAACCCGATGGCGATGCCGGTCGCAATGCTGGACGTGAGCGGCATGCTCAACAGGATCGCAAAGGCGGGAAAAGCTTCGTCAAACGTATGCCAGTCAATCCGGGCGAGGCCTTCCATCATGAAGCAGCCGACGATAATCAGGACGGGAGCGGTAATGGCGGACACCGAAGAGATAGCACTAATCACGGGCGAGAAGAACATAGATAGCAGAAAAAGCAGGCTGACGACCAATGCGGTTAACCCTGTTCTTCCCCCTGCCGCCACGCCTGCGGATGATTCGATGTACGCGCTGGATGGACTGGTGCCAAGAGTGGCACCTGCCGTCGTAGCCAATGCATCGGCTAGCAAGGCGGCTTTCGCTCTGGGGAATGTTCCGTCTTTCATGATTCCCGCCTGTTCCGCTACTCCGATCATCGTGCCTGTCGTATCAAAAATCGTTACCAGCAGAAAAGCAAAGACCACTGTATAAAGTCCATGACGGAAAACACCGGGCAGATCCATATCAAAAAAGACGGGTGGAGGCGGTAAGGAAACAACGCCTTTGAAGCTAAGCATGCCTGCCAAATACCCTGCCACTGCGGTGATAACCATCCCGATAAACAGAGCACCGTTCAGCCGTCGTGCCATGAGTATCAGCGTCAGAAACAGACCCGCCAATGTCAGGAGTGTAGCTGGCTGATGCAAATCGCCAAATCCGACCAATGTCGCCGGGTTCGCCACCACAATTCCTGACATGCGCAATCCGATGAAGGCAATAAACAAGCCAATTCCAGAGGTGATCCCGTATTTCAACGAGCTCGGGATCGATTGGATCAATGTCTCTCGCAGTCTGGTAAAACTGAGTAAGATAAAGATCAAGCCCGCGAGAAAGACCGTACCGAATACGATCTGGTAAGAGACTCCTTGGGAAGCCACTATGCTTGCAAAATAAGCATTCATGCCCATCCCCGGTGCAATCGCAATGGGGTGCTTGGCAAACAAGGCCATAATGCCCGTACCCAGCGCAGCGGAAATGATGGTTGCCATAAAAACTTGTTCAAACGGTACTCCTGCAGAGGAGAGGATCGCCGGATTCACTACGACGATATAAACCATCGTCAGAAAGGTGGTCACCCCAGCGATGATCTCGGTGCGAACCGTAGTCCGCCGTTCTTTCATACCAAAAAACTGCTCCATACTGATCCCCTCCTCGTCAACACTTCGCCTATCGCCTTTTCATTATTTGTCGCCCGCCTGCTTTCAATACCTGATTTTTCCGTTTCCTCACATACAAAAGCCCTATCCGTTACTAGCCAGATAGGGCTTCTTCTCATCCTTTGATTGTTTTGTCCGAAGCTTTTGTATTCTCCATTCGGCTGAAAATCGTTGCCGCGATCGGCCCGGAGATGTTGTGCCAGACGCTGAAGATGGCGCTTGGTACAGCTGCCAGCGGCGAGAAATGAGCGTTGGCAATCGCGGCTCCCAAGCCAGAGTTTTGCATCCCTACCTCGATGGACAGCGCCTTTTGCTTTGCCACATCCATTTTAAACAGCTTGGCAAACAAATATCCAAGCAACAAGCCCAACCCGTTATGAAGAATGACAATGGCAAAAATGAGTAAGCCGGTTTGGGCGATTTTTTGCTGATTGGCACCTACGACAGCAGCTACGATCGCAACGATGGCAATCGTGGAGACCAACGGCATCGCTTTGGCACCCGCCTCTGCTGGTTTTTTGAACAGCATTTTCACAATAAATCCAAGAACGATTGGGATGATGACAATTTGCAGAATCGACCACAGCAAACTCATGGCATTGACAGGCACCCATTGGCTGGCGAACAGCAGGATCAATCCAGGTGTTACGATTGGCGCCAATAAAGTAGTGACAGACGTGATCGCCACAGAGAGCGGCACATCCCCTTTTGCCAAGTAAGTCATGACGTTGGAGGCCGTTCCCCCTGGACAGCAGCCCACCAAGATGACGCCTACTGCTACTTCAGGTGCAAGATTCAATCCTTTTGCGAGCCCAAAGGCAAGCAGCGGCATGATCAAAAACTGGCCGAGCACACCAATCCCTACATCAAGCGGACGTCTCAGTACTTCGCGGAAATCTGCCGGCGAGACGGCAAGCCCCATCCCGAACATAACAATCCCTAGCAGCGGCGTAATGTATTTGGCTATCCATTTAAACGAATCCGGAGAAAAGAAAGCCAATCCTGCAAATAATAATACCCATACCGCAAACGTTTTTCCGACAAAATTGCCGATTCTCTCTAGTGTTTCCACGGTTCCCACTTCCCTTTTGAAATATTTAGTTAATTCAAACATTATACTGCTATCTCCAAATAATGCAATGTAGAAAGAATCTTTATATGATTAAGAAAAATAGGATGTGGTCATAAACAGCTAAGAAAACCATACCTGATGTAATCGAGCGATGCCCGGCTCGATGTCGTCGATCTCAATGCCGCCAAAGCCAAGAATGAACTCTTTGCGTTCAATCGGAGGAGACCATGTATATGCAGATGATGCGATGCGGATGCCGGCGTCTCTTGCCTCCTGGAGCAATACGGCTTCAGACTTCGGGCTATCCACTTGCAACAGCAAATGAAACCCCGCCCCCTTGCCGATGATTTGTCCACGCTCCTGAAAATGTGTCTGGATCGAAGCGACGAGTCGGTCATGCTTCTTGCGATAGATGTTCCTCATTTTGCGGACATGTCTTTCCCAATAGCCTTCCTGCATGAATAATCGCAGCGTTTGCTGATGGATGGGGGACGAAGATTGCTCAAAGAGCGTTTCCCAATAAAACCTGCGAAAATCGTCCAGCAGGATGGCGGGCAACACCATGTAATTGATGCAAAGGGCCGGAGCCAAAGACTGCGAGAATCCGCCCAGATAAATGACGCGTGAATCCGGAAGCAGTCCCTGCAAGGAAGGAATCGGCCGTCCCTGGTAGCGAAATTCCCCGTCATAATCATCCTCGATGACAAATCCGTTGACCTTTTTCGTCCACTCTAAAAGCTGCAGACGTTTTGCAATCGGCAGCATCATCCCCCGCGGATATTGATGCGAAGGCGACACATGGGCGAGCTGTACGTCATGCTTGTACAACTCTTCGACGGATAGGCCATCCTCTTCCAGGTCGATCGGCACCACGTCATAGCCCCGTTGGCGAAACGTGGACGAAACGAGTGGATAACCGGGATTCTCCACCCCAATCCCCGACGCATATGGCTTCAGGATTTGCCCTAGAAAGGAGAGCAACAAATGCTGCTCAGCGCCGACGACGATCTGCTCCGGCAAGCATTTCACCCCGCGAAAATGGTACAAGTAGCGTGCGATCTCTTGACGAAGTCCCAGCTCCCCCTGCGGATCCCCGTAAAACAAAAGCTCCTTCGCGTCTGGATGCAGAGCCTGCTGAAGCAGCCGACTCCATGTACGAAAAGGGAACGAGCGAAAGTCATTTTTGGATAAGTGAAAATCATACCGATAGCGCCTTTCCCCCCATAACAAATGGTCCTTATTAGCAGCGTTCGTCTCCGGCTTTTCCTCTCCAAGCCGCATATACGGCTCAGGCAACTGTTGTACATAATATCCGCGTTTTGGCTTGCTTTCGATAAATCCTTCCGCAATTAGCTGCTGGTAAGCCAATTCCACCGGGGTTGTGCTAATCGCCAATAAGTCTGCCAGCTTGCGAATGGAAGGAAGGCGACTCCCCACCGCTAACTGTCCGGAGGCGATTTCTTGCTTAATCGTTTCATACAGCTGTACATAGTGTGGCAATGGACTCTGATCGTCCCATTTTTGTATCAGAAGCATCCGAGTTCTCCCCCTGCAAATCTGTCCTTTTCTTTTCACCAAATCTGTATATTTTCGAGTATACACATTTTCGCTATAGTATGAAAAAACCAAAAGGAGAGACATCATCATGTCGACACGTCACACGGAAAATGGTCCGGTTCGTTTTTTGGAAGGAAAGAACGTCTATCTACGCCCGATCAGCACCGAAGATACCGAGCTTTACTTCCGGATGCTCTTCGACCGGGAAGGACGCAGGCTGACCGGGACCCAGCACAATTTTACCAAGGAGCAGATTCACCGCTACATCGAAGCAAAAGGACAAGATTCCTCCAGCATTTTGCTGTTCATAGCGTTGAAAGAAACGGATGAGGTCATTGGCGACATCGCGCTGCAGGACTTTGACCGCAACAACCGCAACTGCAACATCCGGATCATGATCGACGGCACCCGCTTTCAAGGAAAGGGCTACGGCAGCGAGGCCATGCTGCTGATGCTCGATTACGGCTTCGGCATTTGCAATATGCACCGGATTGAGCTCAATGTATTTTCCTATAATGAACGCGCCATTCAGGTCTATGAGAAGCTCGGCTTTAAGCGGGAAGGTATCCAACGCGAAGCCCTTTATTACAATCATGCGTATCACGATTCCATCCTCATGGCCATGCTGGAAGACGAGTATCGGGCCAAGTATTTGAAATAATGTTTTTTCGCTGAACACAACCATCCTTCCAGACGGGTGGTTGTTTTGTATTACCCTTTTTGCCAACGGGAAAACTAACTCAACCATCACATCGCCATCTGACAAAAGGGGTACTCACGCATGAATCTGCATAACGGAACCTACTACTGGCCGGAAACACTCCCCCATCCCCCTGTGTATCCCCGCCTTTCCCAAGACATTTCGTGTGATATTCTGATCATCGGTGCCGGGATTGCCGGGGCGCAGTGCGCATACTTCCTTCGCGATTCAGGACTGAATGTCGTGCTCGTGGAGAAAAACCGGGTTGGCTCCGGCGGGACTTGCGCCAACACCGCCTTCATCCAGCACGCTGGGGAAAAAATGGCCCATCAGCTGGTCAACAGCTTTGGCGAAGAATTGGCGTTCCGGCATCTACAGCTGTGCAGGGAGGCCATCGATCAGCTGGAACAGGCAGCTTCACTGATGAACAACTTTGATCCTTCTTTCGTTCGCAGAAGCAGTCTTTATACCGCCAGTCAGCCCGAAGATGTCGGGAAGCTGGAGAAGGATTACAAGCTCTTGCGCCGGCATGGTTTCGAAATCGATTTTCTGACAGAGGATGAGATTGCAGACCGCTATCCCTTCCGTCGTCCGGCTGCGCTTTACTGCTATCGCGATGCGGAATTGAACCCATTTGTGTTTACCCACGGCTTGATCGAGCTCGCCTACAGCAGAGGGACACGCGTCTACGAGCAGACCAGAGTGAGCGGAAAACATTATGAAAAAGATGCCGTCGTTTACCATACCGATACCGGCCATACGATCCGGGCCCAGCATGTCATTCTGGCAGCTGGCTATGAAAATATGCGGATCAGAGCTGAGAAAAATGCGATCCTGATCGCTACCTATGCCACCGTAACCACGCCTGTTGATGAGGCGCTGTTACGACAACAATGGCATGAGCGATCATTGATCTGGGAAACGGCGCATGACTATATCTATATGCGGACGACTCCGGACAATCGGGTCATCGTCGGCGGCATGGATGAAAGGGTGTTTCATGTCAATCGGAATGATGCGCTGCGGCTGCATAAATCGCAAAAACTGATTCAGGAATTCAACAAGCTCTTCCCCGACATCAATGTACGGGCCGAGTATGCGGCTGCTGCGTATTACGGCGGAACGCATGACGGACTTCCGATCATAGGGATGTATAACGATTTCCCGCGCTGTACGTTTTTGTATTCCTATGGGGATAATGGCATTGTTTACAGCATGGTCCTGGCTCAAATCTTGCGGGATGTTTTGGTGAACGGAGAAAGTGCTGATCTGGACCTGTACAGACAAGACCGCCCGCTTTGGAACAAGCACCCCGCTCTTGTCTAACTGTTGGGAGCCGCCTGTCATTCCATCAGCGGCTTTTTTATTATGAGATGGTTATGACAGGTAAATAAGCGAAAGCGAGGAGAGAGATCAACCGATCCCTCTCCTCTTATCATCCTTTTGCCAAAGCTTTCGCGTACTCGAACGGTGCCGGCAAGATCGTAGGCAGCACTTGTTGCTCGTCAAGCGATCGATTCGCTTTCAGCTCTGCCGCGTAATTCACATTCACTTCCAAAAGCCAGACATGCCGCTGTTCATCAATCACAAAATCGAGGGCTACGTCACCAAAATGGTTGCGCCTGTTCTCCAATTGCTGAAGTGCTCTTACACAGATGTGTTGAATTTCCGCTATCTTTCGCTCTTTTTCCTCTCCAGTCAGATGGAAGTACTCTTCAAGAGCGGTTTCGCCTGGCAAGATTTTTACCCGGTTTGCTGAATTGGAGATGATGCTCCCCGCTTTTGCCACCTTGGCTTCCATAGCTGTATATCGCCAATTTTTAGCGCTGTCTTTTTGCAAATACACGCGAAAATCAATCTTCTGTTCGTTGACTGCAAAGATTACCGCTTGTTGTGCAATGTAGGTTTGCTTTTTTACGAATTTGTTGCGTATCCTGGCAAACAATTTGCGGAGTGAGGAATGGCTGGTTTGCTTTCCTTTACGATCGGTTACCCAGTACCGATTTCCTTCCTTTTTCAAACGGAAGATTCCCTCGCCGGAGCAAAGCGATGTTGGCTTGAGATAAACCTCTTGGTATCTGGACAGCATTTTTCCCACTGCCGCTGCTTTGCTGCATAAGACCGTATGCGGCAGGTGTTTTTTGATCTCTGGCCGGGTACGCAATTTGCTCCAAAACGTCCACTTGCTGATATGATCGTACGGATAATTGAAAATACGTTTGCCGATGTGATGGGTGAAATGCCGATACATCGTTCGGTTCATGCTGGTTCGATTGAAAATGGAAGAGGGATACGGGAAGGTTCCGGGAATCAATCGCTGCGTCTTCGGCTGATAATAATATCCCTTGATTGTCCTAGACTTTCGATCAATGGTACGCCTTGAAAAAAGGAACAATAATCCTTTGATCTGATCGTACTGAGAAAAGCGAGGCAGCTGCAATTGAGGATTGCGATCATATTTCCGCCACACGAGAAAGCCAATCACAGGTCCTATGGTAAGATGATGACCCTTTCTCTCAAATTCATACGGCAGATCGGGGATGATGATCTTGTTTGTCAGTTTTCGGGGCAATACAATCTTTCCGGGTTCTGCGGCAGGCTCTCGTTTTATCCAGACGATCTTCTTACATGCACCGAAATGGAGGATCATCCGATTCGAACGGAGGTTCAACAGATGAAACGTTTTATCGCTCAGTGTGATGTGGGTACAATGGAGATCCTCATGGAAATGAAACGTGAACGTGGCTGGAGCGTCGATCATGTCACACCACCTTCTGTCTATCCTCGCGCCCTTCGGTTATACGCTTTATACCGTTCAATGGTTCTCAACATGGATTTATCCGCTAAGTAACGGAAACCGCCGGTGAGTGGTGTGGCGTTTGCCTCAATGAGCCAAATCCTTTTTCTTTGATCAATCCCCAGATCATGTCCCCAGATGGTCTGGCCCCGAAAGCGGCGTGTCAAACATCTGGCCGCTCCTAATGCAAGACGATCCAGCTGCGCCATCGACTGTCCTGTGTTTGCGTACGGGATATTTGAGTGGGCAAGAGCCTGTTTAACGGTTACGATTTTCCCTCCCTTTTGCAGATTGGTCACAAAGTAGCCGCGCTGGGCGATCTTTCCGTGCTTACCCGTAATCACCCATCGTCTTTCTCCGCGTTTCCGCTGTACGATATAGCGAAAATCAAACGGTTTTCCCTGCACTTTTGCCAGATGAATATACCGTTGCACGAGGTAGCTTCGTCCTCTATGAAGCCTTTTGGCCAAATAATGCGCCAGCGCTGCTCTCCCCTTCAAGATCTTGTAATGATTCTGGGTATGAACGCGATAATACACTGGATTGATTTTGGATACTTTAATGACCCCGTTTCCCCCAGAACCCGCTAACGGCTTGATGACCACCGTTTGATAGCGTCGCAGCATTCGCCAAAGCGCCATCGCTGAATAGCGACGGGTTTCCGGCAAGAATCTCCTCAGTCCGCGGCATCTGTACAAAAGCAAGTGTTTATACCATTTATTACCTCTCCCTAATGCGGTCAACGATATCACACCTTTTCCCAAATTCACCATCCCTTTACCCTATGAAACTTTCCCATAACGGTTTGTTTGCTTGCCTAAAAAGTGAAACTTAGGTGCTTGCCTTTTCCCTTCAATCGGAAAAACGAATACGCTAAGCTAGAAAATTGGTTGCGAAGGGAGGTTCCTAGACTCTAATGAAGCCGGTTCTTTCTCTTGCTGATATATTTGGGCCTCATTACATCTTTAATGGAAGAGGATCGTATCGGAACAGCCAATGGCTCCCCACACCGATCGCACAGGATTCCTCGTCTGGCAGTCTGATCGCGATCGCAGGTGAAACACCCTTGATGTGTCACCGCGGTGTGTCGGAACCAGCATGTTTATTGCTCCTCAGGGAAGCAGGATTGCAGATTGGACAAAACCTCTATCCATATGAGGACGAACACAGCTATTATCAGCAGTTGAAGCTCTTGCAGGATGCGCAGCAAAAATTCGTGATCAATTATGCCCATCTGCCTGATGAGATCGCGGAAGAGCGTCTGTGGATCCAGCCTAAGCTTTTATCTTATTTAAATAACAAAAAGAATGTAGCGGATTTTGTTCCAGAGCCATTCATTCCAAAACGGTACCTCTGCTCGATTGATGAGTTTCTGGGCGATGAGAAATTCCCCTTTGCTTATCCCTTTGTGGTGAAGGCTGCTACCGATGAGCCCAATGGCGGCGGAATTGATGTCGTGATATGCAAGAATGAATTACACCTGCAGCATGCCAAGCAGCTGTTCAAACATTGTCCGTCCGTCGTCATCGAAGAATTTTTGCCCATTCAAAAGAATTACTGTATCCAATTTGCCCAAACCTATCGCGGTGACTTGGTCTATCTTGGGGCTGCCGAACAAATCATTACGGATGAAGGAAAGTATATGGGGAATTGGCTGGATCAGGAGGACCAACCGCCGGATGCTGCGATTGAGCTGTGCAAACGAATCATGGAAAAAGCAGCCTCCTTGGGGTACTGGGGATTCGCAGGAATCGATACTGTCATAACGGAGGATAACCGCATTTATATCATCGACTTGAACTTTCGCCAGAACGGTTCTACCGGGGCTTTGCTTCTTCGAGACAGCATTATGCAATCGTATGGTGCCAGCATGTTGAAATTGCGGAAATGGAAAACCCATTTGTCCTTTTCGGAGTGTACATGCTTGCTTGAGTCTTTCATCAGCAACCGGAAGCTGGTGCCGCTTTGTGTTTACAAGCCGAATGTTCAATCTGCTGACACCCCCCACTTTGTATCGAGCCTTTTAACTGGCAATTCAAAGGAAGAGATTATCGACTGGGAGAACCGTATGCTACGAATGGGTTTCGAATAACAACAATAAAAAGGGAGGCTCAGTGGGCCTCCCTGCCATTATGGGGGATAGAAGCTTGTGTATTTTGATTACTTGACTCAGACCACAACAATCAGTTTTTGTGTACCGGTACGCTTCGCCAGTTTTAACGCTTTTTTGCTGATGATTTTCAATTCTTTTTTGCCAAAATGATAGCGCCCGGGAATCGTCTTGTAATGCGTATCGTATGAATCTCCTTTTAATTCAATGGCCAATATCCTCGTTACGTTTTCATTCGCATCTGCATTAAAGAGAGCCCGCTCCCGTTCAAGAGAAATGTGTTTGACCTTGCCAGCGTTAGTGTGGACTAGCGTGAGTTTTTCAACGATCCTCGCATGATTCACCTTTACACGTACAATTCCGCTTGTTGGCACTGTGCTATCCCTCCCTTCCCCCTATTTCATACGGTATGAAAGGGTGGCAGGACTTGCATTAGATGAGCGCCTTGTCTGTGGGAAATTAGGTGTTTGATGAGCGTGATTCGTCTATACCACTGGTATCTCGTATCATACATTAGTGTATCATTGTCAAAGGGGTTGACTATTTTGCAAAGATCCTCCTCATGGAAAAGGCACGTGATTGCCATTACTGGCAGTGCCGGGAAAACAACCACCAAAGAGATGATCGCTTCCATCTTGAGAAGGAAATACAGAACCTTTAAAACCGAGGGCAATCAGAATCTCCCCAACTTCATTCTCTGGCAAAAAAGAAAAATATCACCTGCACATAGAGTGCTGGTGCTTGAATATGGCATGTCTACAGCAGGGCACATCCGTCGCAGCTGCCGGATCATCCGTCCAAACATCGGGGTGATCACGACCGTGGGGACCGCCCATATCGGAAACTTTGGCGGCAGTCTGCATCGGCTGGCGAGGGCGAAATCTGAGCTGATCCACGGCATGGCTCCATATGGCAAACTTTTCCTCAACACTGACAATCCCCAATCAAAACTGCTGCAAACCAGAGGCTTCAAGGGAGCGATTTACACCGTAGGCATCCACCGTCCTGCCCATTTTCGCGCAAGAAACATCCGGTACGGCTCACGAGGCATGTCTTTTACAGTCAAGCTCGGCCATCAATCGCATCAATTTTATATCCCGGCTCTCGGCAGACATAACATTTATAATGCGCTATTCGCCATCGCCATTGCCTACAAACTCGGCGTCCCCCCCAGACTGATCAGACAAGGGCTTTTATCCTACCAGAAACCAGAGCGACGCTTGGTTGTCTATCGATTGCGACGGCAAGTGAAAGTGATCGATGACAGCTTCAGTTCCAACCCGCAAGCGGCCAAAGCTGCAATCAATGTGCTGACGACTATCGGAAAACGCAGAAGAATCGCTGTATTGGGCAGTATGCTAGAGCTCGGAAGATATACCCGCAGAGGCCACCGCATGGTCGGTGCATATGCCGCGAGACGAAAAGTTTCCGACCTTCTCACTTTTGGTCCAGCCACCCAGCACATGAGAGCTGCTGCCATACAAGCAGGTCTTCCTCGGAGCAGAGCCCGGCATTTCCTCAGCCGCCCCGCTTTGCATCGTCATTTAGGACGAATTGTCACCCCATATTCTACCGTCCTGGTAAAAGGATCTTACAAAATGAATATGCACAAAACAGTAGCCTTTCTGCGCAGAAGAGGATAGCTCAAAAAAAGCGGCAATTCTTCCACTCTCGATCAAGTGGAGGAACTGCCGCTCTTTTTTGTATGAAGGTCCCTGTGCAACTATAAGCGATTTGCCGCTCGCCTGCTGCGCTTCCAGAGGGACAGCCCTGCTCCCGCCAGAATCGCTCCCACGATCCCACCTTGAATGATCAGCACCATCGTGAACAGCTGTGTCCAGCCAAGTATGACTGGTACAACGAGAAACCCGCACAAATACCCCACCCGATTCAACAAGGCCTGCACGCCAAGCACCCGACCGCGAATCGCATTGTCCGCCTGCTGAATCAGCGTGCGATGAAACGTCTGCGTAGCCGCATCGACCAAACCAGCCAAGAAAAGGCAAACCAATACTACGATCACATCATCGCTGGCAAATACCAGCGTGATCAATAGAGCAAACAGTGTCATCGAGGTGTACAAGGCAGGCATTAACGGAAGGTTACGCAATCTGGGCAAGAAAAACGAACCCAAAAAGGAACCGAATCCGATCATCGACCACATCAACCCGTTATACATAGATGCATGCTCGGTCAGAGCTTGAGAGAACACAGGCAACCCATAGTTCCAGGATGTTCCGCCAAATGCGTAGAAAAAGCTGGTCACGATAACTAGCAAAAGGACGGGCGCATTCTGTACATATCGCCATACGCTCACGAGCTCCTGCATGATTTGCGGAGCCGCTCCCCTTCGTTCCGGTTTGCTCTCCCAGCGCAGTATTCCCAGCACGGCTGCAGAGAGGAAAAAGGTACTTGCATCAAACAAAATGATCCACTGATAGCCAAGCCTATCGGAGACAAAGCCGCTCACCGCAAACCCGATCAAGCCCGCCAATGAGCTGAAGCGAACGAGCCGGGCATTGGTCGACAGTACCGTTTCCTGCTCAAACATCTTCGGAATGGATGCCTGAAAGCTTACGTCAAACACACTGTAAGTGACACCCAGCACAAAGGCGGAAAGCATGACGATTGCCGGCTGAGGGACTAGCAGAATGGAAAGCACCGCGATCCCGCAGGTCACATCGCTTGTGATCATCAGCCAGCGCCGATCAAATCGATCCGCCAGCACTCCTGCAAAAAGACTGGACAATATTCCCCCAAGCTGGCGCGCCAGCAAAAACATCATCAACCATAGCTCGCTATGATCAAAGGTAAACAGCAAAGCGGTCACCGCGATGAAATGCATGCGGGAACCGAAATCGGAAAGTCCATTTATATAGAGAAAAAACTGCTTGTTCATCTAAACCTCCACGCTGGCTGGTTTAGATCGACGCCCCCTTTATGGGGTGCGTACACTGATTATGGCAGTTGACATGCACATGCCTCCTCTTATGGAAGACTTAAAAAACGGCTTATTTCCAGACAATCCAGGGGCGTTTTCACTAAATCGCCTGATTGTAATGAAATGACAGTCGAGTGTCATTTGTGCCATTGTAGCAAACTAGACAAGCATCTGTCAGCAAGCAGGATACCAGTGCTAGGTGACCCACCTTGCCAAGCCGATGCAGATCAAGAGAATGGGCGGGTAATTGGTCATTCTCCTCCGACTTTAGCAGGATACGGAATCGTTCCCCCGGTCGTTACTATGCCGAGGTTGGACCGTTACAATCGAATTATCGAAGGAGGCTGTTCAACATGAACAACAACATCATCAAAATCGTTACACATGCTAGCACGTTCTTTGCTCCCATTCTGGTCCCGTTTGTGGTCTGGCTGTTGGCGAAAAATCACGATACGAAAAGCATCGCGCTGCAAGCCCTGTTCTTCCATCTGCTCATGAGCATCCTGATTGCAGTGTCCTGGTTCTTCTCGTTCCTACTCATCGGCATTCCGTTTTTGGTCGTCTTTGGCCTGATGAGCATCTACTATCCGATTAAAGGGATCATCTATGCCCTTAACGATAAGCCTTTTGTCTATCCGATTGTGGGCGGGTTCTTCCGCTAGAGCTGGTTTGTGCAAACATAGTGGTGGGGGAAGGGAAAAGAGGGCGGGGCTCCGTACTTGTCCCATCCGCAAGGGAGGGTTGACTGTCCGGTTCCGCTTCCAAAAACGGTACGTCACGCAAAAGTTTCGAGGACGCATATTCAAACGTAGAGGTTGCGTGACAAGCGTGTACCGTTTTTCGCGGCTCCACCTTTGTAGGTGTGACAAAAACTCCGCCCCGTCCCTCTCTTCCCTTCCTCACGTGGCGATCACATAAAGTCCAGCCGATTTGAAATAGCTTATGCTACGCTAAAAAGAGCAGCCACCCCATGGGAAGCTGCTCTTTCTTATACATTCTGATCTGGACTACTTGCTCTCGCCCTGCAAATAGTTATAAAACGGCTGATCGGCCCAAAACTTGTACGCTGTGATGTTGATAGAAGGATCAAGCTTTTTGAAGCCCGCTACGACATCCGCCGATTTTTCGTTCAACGAGAAAGACTGTGCGATAAAGTTGCCTTTGACGATCTTATTGTTCGTGATCTCTTGATAATTCGGCAATTTCGTATCCGAGGTGTACAGCGGCTGCCACCAGGATGCGATCAAGAGGCCCTTTTGATCCTCTGCATTCTTTTTGGCATATTTGCTGATGATCGCATCAAAGCGCTCCTTTTCTGCCTGATTCGCGAATTCGAAGCTAATGTCATATTCCTTGGAATAGGCAATATAGTTGCCGTTTTCAATTTGTACAACCTTATAGTCAGGTGTTTCTTGGGGTTCGCCCCATTCTTTCAAATAAATGAACGCCGAGGTTTTCGGTTCAAACTGGAGCTTGGCCGAGATCCCCTCGCTGCGCAGCAGTCCCACCAGCTGGATCGCATGGGTAATGTCACTGTGTCCATATGTGATCGACAGCTTTGGATCGAAATGGGATTCATAGCGCGCGTCCTTCAAGTTATATCCGGTCACGAGATTTTGTTTCAGCCCTTCATCCACCACTTTTCTCAGCTCCGGGGCTTCGATCAGCGTAGAGGTGTTCCAGGCCTGATACAGCTTGCCATAAATATCCTCCTCGACTGTATCTCCCAGATAGTTTTTGTAGCCGCCTGTGAAAGCGAGCGCCTTTCCGATCAACAGGCTGGCCAGCTCGGCAGACACCGGACCGTTTTTGACAGCTTCTTGGTAATACTCCTCAGGGAGAAGACCCACATCTACCGCCGCTGCAAGCTCCTGAGCCAACGTGAGTGTACCTGATGCTTTTTGAGCCAGATTCGCTTTCTGTAAAGCTTGGTCCACTTTTTCCTGCGGATAGGAGTAGGCCAATTCCTTTAGTCCGGCAGCTTTAACCGCGAGCGATACCGCTTTTTGCGCAGAAAGGACTTCGTCTGCCTTTCCTTCCAAAACGAGGGCTGCCTGATCGAGCTTCACAGCTTTGACCAGCGCATCGGCAAAAGCTTGCTGGGTAATGGTCTGTCCCCATTTAATCCCGTATCCCTCTGCCAGATAGCCCGCATAATTTTCCCCGGCTGCATGAGCAGGTAAACTCCCAGCAACTGCACTCAAAAGGACGGTCGTACTTAATACTGCTCCTGCCAAAAACTTGCGAAAAGGTGCTGTCGCGCTCATGTATCTCTCTCCCTTTTTCCGATTTATTTACTAGGAATTAATTATGTACGAGAGTAGCATGAACTACCTGTACTGTCAATCACTTCCGGAAAAGCTTCACTCCTTCGGTTGGGTCAAACCTACTGCCACATAAGTAAACAGCCGATCCATCACGCGGGGAAACAGCGCTTCCCCGATCTTTTCTTTATGCAGGCGCAAAAGCAGTACAGCCTTTAAAATGCCCACGATCAGCTCAGGATCTTGTTCTCGAAACACGCCCGAGTTCATCAGGGCCTCGATCGCCTGCTTCCCTTTTTCATTATCCTCTCGGGAGGATTCCTCCACGACATGCTTCGGGAGCTTCCGGACAAGACGTTCGTACTCTCCCTCCTTGAACATATGCTGAAGAAACGGATTTTCGTCCGCCATCCGAAAACACGTCTCAAAAAAGGACCGGACCAGCTCCGTACCGGACTGCTGCTCTTGGAAGAGCGCCCCAAGCGCTTGATCCCGCACTTGCTCTTCTTTTTTTACAATGGCATAAAACAATTCTTCCTTCGAGGAATAAAACTTGTAAAAGGAGCCCTTCCCGATTCCGCAAGCCTGTACGATATCGTCGATGCTCGTCTTGGCAAGGCCGTACTTCAAAAACAATTCTCTTCCCTTATGCAGAAGGCTGCGGCGGATCTCTTCCTTTTCGCTTTCCGTGAATTTTGGCATAAATAGCTCCCTGTTCATTTTTATGACTTTATATATACTTTTAGTCATATATAATTTATAGTAATCTTACCAACCTGCTCACAACAAGCGCAATTACGACTGTTATTCATACAGTCTTTTCATTTTGCATTATTGTGACTATGCGGATACAAACAGTCACATGTTCAAAAACGGGAGGTTACTCATGAAAATCGGCTTAGTGCGCCATTTTAAGGTCAAAAAGGAGTATCCGGCGAAGCCTTTGCTGTCAGCCGAAGAATTGATCCAGTTTTTTCGCGAATATGATGCGGCTGATGTAGAAGTAGTAGATACGGACTTGGGCGGAATTGACTGGCAGCACTGCTATGTCAGCAACATGCCCCGTGCCATCGCGACCGCCGAAAACATATACCAAGGCTCCATCACGATCCGGGCTGATCTGCGCGAGATCCCTTCTCCCGACTTTGCGAAAATCACCCGCATGAAGCTGCCTTTTATGGTCTGGGCGATCTTGATCCGACTGCTATGGTTTTGCCACCACAAATCCTATGTAGAAAAGCGCGCAGATGTCCGCAAACGGATTGCAACCGTTTTGGATGAAATTTCTCAGCAAGGACACGACCATGTACTCCTCGTCTGTCATGCAGCTCTGATGATGGAAATGCGCAAGGAGCTGATGAAAAGGGGATTTGCCGGCCCGAAATATAACGTGCCTGAAAATGGGAAGCTGTATGTATTTGAGAGAGCCGAATAATACAAAAACCTGATGATCTCCCTTTTGAGGAGCCATCAGGTTCTTTGTTTTTCGTATCGATCAGGCGCTGCAGCCTTCACATTCATAGTGCTGATTGCCTTTCGGGTCTTTCGTGGCCAATAGCTTCCCGACGACTACATCATCCATATCGGCAAACTCAAAATCAGCGATCTTTGCTTGCACAAATTTGCGAGCTTCCTCTTCTGTTTCGGCGATCCAGCTGAATTCACCCTTTTTTCCAGTCGACTTGAGCTCGAACTCAAACAAGTAGCGAATCATTTCCTTCCCCTCCTTCTATCTATGCAATGACTTATTATACCATTCTCGAACGCCGCAGCTAGACACTACCGACACTTTGAAAAGGAACCTTTCGTATTTGGTGAAATCATTTAGCAACTGTATGAATTATCTTATCGTAACCTAGATTGCATTCGCCAGATTTAAACTGCTTTTGAAACAGTTTGAGCCTTGCGGGAGAAAGAAACCAATGCTGCACCCAGACCAAGTGCAATCACGCCGCCGGCTAGCCATGGATTGTACAGGGTTGTCGACGTAGAGTTGATCATCACTCCTCCCATCCCCGCTCCAGCTGCCAGCCCCACATGAACAATCGATGTGTTCAAGCTAAGGATGAGATTGGCAGATTGCGGAGCCTGTTGGATAAAGTACGTCTGAATAGCCGGCGCGGTTGCAAACATGGCAAACACCATCAGCGCAATCAGTGCGAGCCCGCCTCCCACGCTGGCTGTCACCAACGGGAGAAGTCCTAGCGCAACGACATGGGCAGCCGAACCAACGACGATCATCCGGGCAGCGCCCCATTTATCGACAACATAGCCGCCTAACCGCGAACCAATGACCCCGAACAAGCCCAAACCAAGCATGACCAACCCAATCGTGGCAGCATTCATTTGGTAGATCGTCTGTAAAAACGGGGTCATATACGTAAACATGGCGGAATTCCCGGACTCTCGAAAAAAGGTAAGGAATAGACCGCTGATGACGACCATGCTCCCCAACACCTTCACCTGTTGAGCAAAGGGAATCGGGGCATCCCCTTCGACCTCCGGAAAATGACGGATGAACACGAGCATGACGCCGAAGCTTAACAGACCCAAGATCATAAATATCGCCGACCAGTTCAACCAATCGGTAATGACGATCCCAATCGGCACGCCCAATACCATGGCTGTACTAAAGCCAAGGATCACCGTCCCAATCGAGCTGCCGATCTTTTCAGCAGGCACCAATTTGGCCACGGCACCAAAGGCTACCACCAGATAGACTCCCGCACTGATCCCCAAAATGACCCGGGAAACCATCAAGAGCCAAAAATGCGAACTGACAAAAGCGAGCAGACTTCCTAAAATATAGACAATGAGTGCGCCTGTCAGCACCTGTTTGCGCCCCATCCGCGAAGTCAGCGCCACCAAAATGGGAGTGCCGATCGCAAAGGCCAGCGAGAATGCCGTAATCAACTGCCCGGCCAGCGCAATGGAGATGTCCATATCCTTCGCGATCACAGGGAGGATACCAGAAACGACCAACTCAGATGTCGCCGTCAAAAAAACTCCTACAGTAAGCAAAAATATTGCGAATCGATTCATTGCTCTTTCAACCCTTTCTGAACTATATTTGATTCTGATTATATTCAAGTAACTAACTTAATGTAAGAGCGCAAAGTGATTGGATATAATCCAAATGATTTGACTAACTTACAATAAGTTAGTGATTAAACAAAAAAACACTTCCGGACTCTCCGTCCCGAAAGTGTTGGGTTGACTATGAATCTGCAGTGATGATAGTTGCTTTTGCTTCGACCTTTCTGCCTGCAAGAAATACTCCACCCAAAATCAATAGCAATCCCGCGAGCAGGCTCCAGTGAATCTCTTCATGCAAGAGTGTATATCCCCAGACGATAGCGCTTGCTGGCACCAGATAGGTCACCATCGTTGCAAATTCCGGACTTCCTTTTTGCACCATGTGGTAGAACAGAATATACGCCACCCCGGAACCGAATACTCCCAGCCCGATCAATGCTCCGAGATTGGCAGGGACAGCCATGTGTGCCAATGATACGGATTCTACAGCAAAAGCCGCTCCCCCGCTGCCAATCATGCTGCATAACAGTGTTCCGAAAGTGATCTGATACATCGACAATCCGGGCAGGAGGCGTTTGGACAACTGAGAGCCAACCGCATAACACAAGGTAGCCGCAATCATGCACAAAAAACCGATGCCATCGACCGAGATGATCGACTCCGGATTGATATCCAGCAGGACGATCAAGCCGATGGACGCAGCTCCCATGCCGAGCCATTGCATGCGGGTGGATACCGCTTTAAAGAACAGCATGCCCACGATCAATGTCCATACCGGGGTTGTGGCATTCAAGACGGAAGCCATGCTGCTCGATAGCCTTGTCTCGCTAAATCCAATGATTGCCCAAGGGATTGCCGTATTGATCAAGGCCACCAAGGCCATTGGAAGCCACCCGATTTTTTTCAAGGAGAACGGCTGCCGCAGCACAAGCATAATCATCACGATGGTAATTAGTCCGAATGCAGAGCGGAGAAAAGCAATGGTCCATGGTCCAAAATCAGGAAGCAGGATTTTAATGAAAAAGAATGATCCTCCCCAGATTAGGCTCAGCAAAATCAGTGATACATATAGCGAACGAGACACCGGAATCCCTACCTTCTTTCCTTAGCTATATTCCATTTCCTTGATTGTAACAGCTTAACACTTAAACGACCGCCGAATTATGGCTGTGAGCCAAAAAAAGAAGAAAAGCCCTTCTGTAATGAAGGGCTTTGTCAACGATCTTATCCAACAGATGCAGGTGGGGTAGGATCTTGTGGGTTCTGGGTTTCCTCTTGTTGCTGCTCTTGCTGCTTTTTCTTTTTATTGCGTCCGGTCAGCCATTTGAATACAGCGCCAATCGCCACTACAATGACGACCCAGCCTTTTTTAAACACCAGCGCCAGCAGCGCCAACAGCCCCGCCTTTTTGGCGATCGCCAAGCCAAGTCCGCCGAGAACCAATCCCGTCAAGCCGTATTCCGCTACCTTATCCGTGCTCTCATTGAAATCTTCGTAACGTTTTCCCTCTTTGATGGAAAAATTCGGGATGATTTTTTCCATCAGGACTTTTTTGTCTTTTGCCAGATTCGCAGGGTCCGTGACCAGTGTAAACGATACATAGCCTTCACGAGTCAGCATCTGTGCTTTGTAGTTAATCAACTGATTTTTGCTGTTATCCTCGCCGATCATTGACCAGTGCAAGGTATGGGTTGGCTGGTCGTAGAATGGCGGCACATCCCATCCTACCACATGCAGCTGATCTTCCGGAGCCCGACCTTTGTTGTTTTCTTCCGTCCCCTCTTTATAGCTGTCCAAAATGGCATCTGCATCTATATCGTTCTTTTCCTCATCCGTGATGTAGCCGACTTCTTCATATTCGACGACTACCAGCCACGATTCATCTTCATTTTGCGGAAAAATGCTGGCAATCTCCAACTCGGTAGGAGTGTCTCCGATTTCCTGCTGCAGCTTCAGCGTATCTTCTTTATTCAGATACATCAGCTGATCCGGGATGGTGAATGTAGCGAGATTGTCCCCTACATCAACGGTTCCGCTATCCACCCAATTCACATTCACCTCAGCGTTAGCCGCTTGCGAAATCGGGAGTGATAAAAATAATGCTGCTACGAATAAAATGATATATTTCCTCATGCTATAAGTCCTCCGAATCTCTTGTTATGTTACAAAGCACACCATATCCTACCAATATTCGACTAATTGGTAAATATATTCTTACATGGAAACAGGAAGAAATGATTCGTTAGCACTACTTTCCGCTATCCGGTTTTATACTTCCATGACCTGCGGACGGATTCCTTATGCCTAATCCTTGAATTAATTACGACTTTCGCTTGAAATATTCAGTCATTCTCAGTAAGGTAGGAAATTATGAAGAATTTGTACAAGCATGATTCAATGTAGGGAGGCACTCCATATGCTGCAAGAATTTAAAAAGTTTGCCCTGAAAGGGAACGTCATTGATCTGGCCATCGGTGTCATCATTGGGGCAGCCTTTAGCAAAATTGTTACTTCACTGGTTAACGACCTCATGATGCCGATCATCGGTTTTTTGGTAGGCGGGATTGACCTTACCCGTTTTTCGTACACCTTTGGCACTGCCGTACTGAAATATGGCGCCTTTTTACAAACGATCCTGGATTTTGTAATCACCTCCGCCTCCATTTTCCTGTTCATCAAGGGTATCAGCAAATTACAGCGGAAGAAGGAAGAAAAAACGGTGGAAGAACCAGTTGTCCCTTCAAAAGAGGAGGTACTGTTAACGGAAATTCGCGATCTGCTGAAGCAACAGCAAAAGGGCGTATAACCCAAGAAATGAAAAACTGCCTGTATCCGAATCCTGGAAACAGGCAGTCATATTGTTACTTTTCTTTTTCTTTGGGCGTTCGTTAGGAGCCATTTGAGGAGAAGACCGACTACGATACCGATCCCCGCAAAAATCATCCCCAGCCAGACAGGGCCCCAGAGGATGCCGAAGACCCGAGTGCTGGAGTAGATGACTCCTACCGTTCCGAAAAACGCACAAAACACAAACGGCATCGTCGCGTACGGAGATTCTCCTCCACCAGCATCCTTGTAAGCATCCCAAATCCCGAACATATAGACACATGGATAAAACATCAGCCACTGGTAATTCGTTGTATTGATCGCTTGTTGGAGATTGCCTTGAAAGCTGTAAATAATCGTTTCATTCAAGCGTGATCCCATATTGATAATGACTTCCAATAGGATCAATATCACACCTTTCAGATACTTTCCGTTTAGTAACTGTCCAAAACCGGGTAGTGCAATGCACCAAATCAGCATTTCCAGAGGCTCTTTCTTTTTCATACATGGAACAGGAACGAACCAGTTATTCGTCTGACTTTCTTCATCATGATGGTCACCCCAAAAAAGCAATCGATTTCACTTCTGTTAGTTTGTCCAAAAAATAAGTAATAAAAAGAGTAGGGCATCATCAACCACGCCCTACCTCCAATTATTTCCAAACAATAAAAAATTAGACAGTGTTTTTCAATCCCATGATCTTCTCGATATCGTCTACTTGCTTAGGGATTTGCGAAGACAAAATTTCAAATCCCTGATCGGTTACGAGCACATCATCCTCAATCCTGATCCCGATCGACTCTTCCTCCATGTACAGACCTGGCTCTACCGTAATGACCATCCCCGGTTTCAAGGCTGCGGCACGCTCTCCAATGTCATGCGTGTCCAATCCAAGGTGATGCGCAACCCCATGATAATAATACTTTGCCAGCTCGGCATCGTCTTGAATGAGCCCAAGCTGTTTCAAACCATCTGCCAATACGCGCTTCGTAATATTATTTAACTCCTGTAGAGTAACCCCTGGCCGGACCGCCTCTATCGTCTTGGTCTCTGCTTCCAGCACGAGATTGTAAATCTGTTTCTGCCGCTCCGTAAACTTACCGTTAACCGGAAACGTTCTGGTGATATCGGAGGCATAATAATTGGAACTCATCCCCAGATCGATGAGCACCAGCTGGCCATCCTCGATTTTCTGGTTATTGGAGGAATAATGCAACACAGTAGCGTTTTTCCCCCCTGCGACGATAGGAATATATGGCAGTTCCCGAATGCCGTGGGATTTTGCTACAAAATCCAGGTGAGCTTCCAATTCGTATTCCATCACCCCTGGGCTTGTATGCTCCCAAATGCGTCGCAGTGCTTTATCCGTGATCTCGATGGCCTTGCGGATTTCCTCGATTTCGGCTGGAGATTTGACCATTCGTAGTTCTTTCAGCCAAGGACCCGCATCGAGTATATCCGCCGATCGATACTTGCGCTGCACTTGCTCTGCAAATTGTTCCGCCAAAGACGTCTCATCATCCCATGCGTAACGATACAAGTCCAGGTACACGTTCGCTTGGCCGTCAGTCGCTCTTACCGAAGCTCCAAAAGCATCCAGCCATTCATCAAGGAAAGCATAGTGGCTAATCCCCGATAGCTCCTTGGCCTCATCAGCTGTGATCACAGCTCCTGTCCATTTCGCTGCAATCTCATTCGGTCGCTCCAAAAACAGCGTTTCTGTGGCAACACCCGCCTTTTTGCTGATCATCAAGACAAGCTTAGGCTGTGTAATTCCGGTCAGATAATAAAAGTTTCGATTCGGGGAAAACAGGTATTTATCATCGTTGGTTCGGGTTTTCTCATGTCCCGAAAAGAGGACCAATATCGATTGATCCGGCATTTTCTCCATGATCTGCTGGCGACGGCTAACTACCTCTTGTACATCCATTCCGTTCACTCCTTTTCATTGAGCACGCTCAAAATGGTCCTCAATCCCATCATACTACTACTCCTTGCCGATTAGCTCGATAAAATTACCATAAATTTCCCATTTTTTTCAATTCCCAAGGATGGACTTGAAAGATGCTCTCCACTTCTCTACTATGGGAATACAACGTTTAAGCGAAGGAGAACCCTCGTGAGCAAAAAAGAACTTGAAGAACAAATTATCCAAAGCTATCAACGCGATGAAGGCATGATGATCCTGATCTTTGCCCAATGGTGTGTCAATCATGGGCTCAATGCCGCTGAACTTTACCAGCGCGCTTATCCGCAGCAAGGGGAGAATCCTCTCTTGAGACAAATGATGGACAATACCGTGCCCAAGGAAGAGTCTGAGGAGATACCGGATTCCACGTTGTTGCACGTACTCGCTTTGTTTGGCAATGATGATTTGGCATTTGTCGTCCAAGAAGAAATCGATAACAGAAAGTCCTCCACCTGAAAAGATGAAGGACTTCTCTTTTTTTATGAAAAGGCCTCAGCCAAAAGCTGATACGATCTGATTCTCGCGTCAAAATCATGTGTCATCGAGACAATCATGAATTCAGTTGTGTTATAGTCTTTGCTCATTTGCAAAATACGGTCCCGGACCTGTTCCTTGTTGCCGACGATCATACGCTTCCGGTTTTCGGAAATACGGAATCGATCATAATCAGTATACGGGTAGGAAAGCGCCTTTTCTACCGATGGAACGCCATTGGTGCGACCGCCTTTTTCAAGAAGAAGGATAGACAGATCAAGGCTGGAAGCAAGCTGATTCGCCTCTTCCTCCGTCTCGGCGCAAATGGCAAAAACGGCTACGATGGAACGCGGTTTGTCTCCGAAAAAGGATGGACGGAAGTGCTTTTGATACCAACGCATAGCTTCTGTACCGCCATAGCCGTTAATGAAATGGGCAAAAGCGAAAGCCCCTCCGGTCTGGGCAGCCAAGCGCGCACTTTCATCACTGGAGCCCAGCAGCCATAGCTCTGGTGAAGTCGGAATGACCGGGGTCGCTTTTAGACCAGCGTAGGGATGTCTGTCATCGACAGCGTCATGCAAGTAAGAAACCAGGTCAAGAATCTGCAGTGGATAGCGATCGACCCCTTGGTCAGCTTTCCCTTCTTGCAAAGCTCTGGTCGCGAGCGGCATCCCTCCTGGCGCCCGGCCGATACCCAAATCAATCCGGTTTGGGTAAAGAGCCTCCAGTACGCGAAAATTCTCCGCTACTTTGTAGGAACTGTAATGCGGGAGCATCACGCCACCCGAACCAACGCGAATCTTATTCGTTTTTGCCGCCACATGGGATATGAGCACTTCTGGACTGGATCCTGCCAGACTGGTCGTAAAATGATGCTCCGATACCCAAAAGCGTTGATAGTCCAGCCGTTCGAGCTCTTGGGCCAAACGTGCTGTCTGCGCCAAAGCTTCGCTAGCATTGCTGCCTTCCGGAATGGGCGATTGATCCAGTGCGCTAAGCGTAATCATGATGGTTCACTCCTCTTTTCTCCTGTAAAACTGGTCGGAACGTATAGCAGACAAGCATTTCACTCCGAACAACATGGTTTCTAGCTCTAATCTACGCCTTTTCCGCCGCCTTAATCAAGGCATCCAGCACATTCCGTGCACTTCCCTTACACTTTGCCCGAATAGGAAAAAGGCCACCCTTTCAGGCGACCTTTTTCCTCGTCGATTACGCGTTTTTACGAAGCCCAGCGGTATCCGCTATTAGAAGCTTTCTTTGATGACCACTTTTTCAAGTGGAAAACGTCCTGTCGCATGAGCAGGCGAAGCTGCTTTCCCCAGGCTGATCATCATTACCGGGACGTAACGGCTCGGAATGCGAAGCTCTTTGATCAGTGCTTCCCGATCGAAGCCCCCCATCGGTACCGTGTCGTATCCTTTTGCTTTTGCCGCCAACATCAGCTGCATAGCTGCCAGAGCAGCATTGGTATGTGCTTC
The DNA here is from genome assembly GCA_035644815.1 of Bathyarchaeia archaeon. Classification (GTDB taxonomy): domain Bacteria; phylum Bacillota; class Bacilli; order Brevibacillales; family Brevibacillaceae; genus Brevibacillus_F. The sequence goes on from DASQNU010000269.1 coordinate 25,387, forward strand.
TTTCATGGCCAGCTCAGGATTGTTGGTATAAGCTGCTTTCACATTCCCAAACAGAGTATCGTATGCTTGCTGCGGCATCGCGCCTGCCTTGAGAGCTGGACCATACACCTCTTCAAACACCTGATCCGCCTCCAGATCTCCGAGGATGACAATCACTGCGGAGCAATCCACGACTTGCTTTTGATTGTAGGCAATCGGCAGCAGACGCTCTTTGTTTTCCTGATCTTGAACTACCAAAAAACGCCAATGCTGCAGGTTCCAAGAGGACGGTGCTGTTGAAGCCAGCTCCAGGATCTCGTTCAGATCCGCTTCGGGAATCGTTACTCCCGGTTCATATTTGCGCACGGAGTGGCGGCTGCGCATTGCTTCATCGGTCGCTAACATGTTTTTCGTATTTGTCGTCATTGTGATCAACCTTTCTATATATAAAGTAATGGGTTAAACCGTTGTCGATTCGTGAAAAGCTGCAGGTGCGTGCAGCTCCGTTCCTTCCGCTTTTGCATCCCGCTTTGCCCGTTTTGCTTCTCGCAGCATCAGCAGAAACAGCAGGCCAATAAACACAGCGGCGAGCACGAGAAATGCACCGATTTCCGCGCCAAAGTACTTCAATTCGCCTCCGCGCAAGCCCATTCCGCGCACGAAGCGGAAGAACCACGAAGCTGGCAGAATATTGCTAAACAGCTGGACGGATGAGGGAAACAGGGCCAATGGCGCCATGATTCCGGACAGCATGAACGTCGGCATGATCACGGCCGTCATCCTCGGGGCTGTCGCTTGAGGTGTAGCTGCCGTCCAACCGACCAGCATGCCTAACCATCCGCTGGTCATAAAAAAGAGGAGCACGGGAAGCAAAAACTCAAAAGCGCTGCCCACAAAGCGGAAGCCGCCTACCTGCTTGAGCAGGCCAATCGCTAGGAAGTTGGCTGCACTTGTTGCGATGACATAGGGCATAATGCGCAGTAGCAGCCCAAACGGCTTTTGGAGTTCCTGTAAGAGCCGGCCTTCCTGCCGCAACCGTGGCACGATCTGTGCACTTGTTCCCAGCAAACTGCTGAAGCAAACAATCGTGACATACCCAATGACCATAAGATTAATATTGTCATTCGTGGGGTTAAATAATAAACGTTGCTGAAGGGACAAGTTGGACAAGGTCGCTGCCACTTGATCGTCATTCATCCCCATTGCCCGGAGACGACCGACCGTCGGCGACGACGCGTTTTCCGTATTTAGCACTTCCGAGATGGCGGTGCGAATATTGCCGTTTGCGGCAGGAATACTATTGTCGATAAAAAAGCCAATATTACTTTGCTTGCCCAAATAACGATTTTGTTCCAGACCTTGCGGCAAAAAGAGGACAGCCAGATTTTTCTCGTTGTACAGCAATTCCTCTGGTTTGACGGCCTGATGATAAACGTTGCTGACATGCATGTACTGGGAAGCATTGATTTTATCGATCAGCTGCTTGCTGTAGAGACTGTTGTCTTCATCTATCACGGCCACATTGCTTTCGTTAATCTGGTTTTTGCTGAAAAGAAATCCGAACACAGCAGCGACAACCAACGGAACGATGATGGCCGTTATCGCATACTTTCCGCTAGTCATGCGATTCCATTCTTCACGGAAAGCATTCACTGTACATTCACCTCAATGGTCATTCCCGGCAAAATCGCTTCATCATTGCGGTCTACGTAAACGCGCACCTGGAACGAACTGAGGTCGGATTGCCCTTTTTCACGACTCATCCGGAGACTGGCAAATTGCGGCGCTACGGTAATAAAGCGCACCTCACCCGTGATGTCTTTATTTAATGCGATCAGATGGCCTGTGGCTGGTTTTCCTACTTTAAACTGGTTGACCTGCAGCTCGTTCACATAGAAGTCATAGTACAGCTTGTCGGTTTCCAGGATGATCACCGGTGTACCTGCTGACACATTCTCTCCTTGCTTCGGAACCACACGCACCACTTTTCCATCGGTCGGTGCGACCAGAGTCAATCGGCTTTTCTGAACCTGCAAGGACTGCAGTTGGATTTGCAGCGCCTGTCTTTGCTCTTTCAGCAGCTCTACCCCGATCGCATTGTTATGCAGATCATCCTTCGCCTGCAAAGCTTGGTCAACGCCAAGCTGCGCCTTTGCCGTATTGAGTTTTGCCTGATTTTTATCCTGTACCTGCGCCCCTGTTTTCAACTGCTCGAGTACCTTTTGCTGCTGCTTCCAGGCGCTCTCCGCTGTTGTCAGCTGGGTCTGCGCATTATCGAGGGCCGCTTTGGAAATGGCCCCGCTGGAAAAAAGAGAGACCGAGCGATCGTAGTTGAGCTTCGCATTGCGGTACGTTTCTTCTGCGGATTTGACTGCGTATTCCTGACGCTCCAGCTCTTCTCGACGAGCCCCTTCCAACACCTTGCTTTCAGCCGTCGCGGCAAGATTCACACCCAATTGCGCCTGTTCCACCTGCGTGGCCACTTTTTTCTCTCCGACACGAATGGAGTCTTCTGCCTTTTTAATATTGATATCCATGGCGTGGATGTCGGACTGCACCTTGGCAATCTGCAGATTCAAATCGGTAGGATCCAGCACCATGAGGACATCGCCCTTTTTCACGTGCTTCTCTTCTTCGACATTGACATTGATGACTCTTCCGCCCACACCCTGGAAGGAGACGTTGACCTGCTCTGCCGTCAATATGCTTCCTTTTTCCTCAGTTGCGGCGGATACCGCGTCGTTCCCATTTTGGATCAGGAGGAAACCGCCAAGACCAAGAGCTGCGACAAGAATTCCTCCGATGATTACATTCCGTTTCACAAATTCATCCTCCACTAAGATCGTTCAAAGTACTGCCTTCGCTTCCTGTGAGAGGAACTTACCTACTAGTAAGTAAAGAAGCATATGGAAAGCGTAAAAAATCATGATTGAAGAAGCAAATCTTTGAGCTGGTTGAACATTTTCGGAGCAAGATCATTACCGATTACCCGTTTGTATTGCAGAGCACCTTTTACACAGGAAAGGAAAATAGCCGCTACAGCAACTGCATCGACCCGCTCCTTGAGCAAGCCATTTGCCTTTGCTTCCTGAAACAGATCGGTCAAAACAGACAGCTCCATTTGGCTAAGGGCAGTCAGCTTTTCCTGAAGTTGCGTCGGCAACGATTCGTAATCTTTTTGCAAGGATGAAATGAGGCAGATTTCATTGTCTTTGATCCGTTCTGCTTTCTTGGTGATGTAAAAGTGCAGCTTCTCTTCCAAATCCGTATAAGTATGATTCATCGTATAAAACATGTCCTTGTACTGCTTTTCCAGTCGGTTGCAGACGGCGATGCCCAGATCCTCCTTTTTTTCAAAATGGTAATGAATGCTTGCTTTGGTGACCCCCAGCTTTTTGGCCAGATCATCATAACTGAAAGCCACATATCCTTTTTCTTGAATGAGATGCATTGTCAGATCGATGATTTGCGATTTGCGGTCTTCTTTGCGATTTTCCATGTTCTACACTTTAACTTACTAGTAGGTAAGTGTCAATTCTTGGATGTGTTCCACAAGTAAAAAACCTCCTACCCGAGTATCCCCCGGCAAGAGGTTTCGAAGATATTATCCTTTTACAACGTATGTTCCCACAATCTTGTCATGAAGACCTTGCTTCTTATCTGTAAAAGCAACCATGATGTACCCGATGTACAGGATGATACCGGACAAAATTTTGGAGAAGAATCGACCAAAAGCACGACCCAGGCCAATACGCTCGCCTTGCTCGTCAACCACTCGGAGACCGAGCCATTTTTTCCCGAGCGATCCTTGGTAGTTGGAGCTTTCCATCAATGGGAAGTACACGATCGACGCGATGTACGCGACCCAAACCAAGCTTTCGTGAATCAGTGTCAAAAGAAGTGTTAAAACATAAATGAGGACAGCATCAATCAAATAAGCGCCAACACGAATCCAAAATCCTGCGTAATTGCCCAACGCAGCTTGGGTAGGAAAATTTTGATTCATCCCACAAACCTCGCTTTTTTATCTTTTTTTGAAAAGAGATAATTGCCTGTATTAGCAAATTTTAGTACTAAATCGTCAAATTCGTCAATCTTTCGACGGTCCTATGCAATTTGGCCTATGAATTTTAGGTCGATACATGTCGTTGTATGAAAAACCATGTCGGGAAAACAAACAGGCCACGCGGGTGCGTGACCTCAGGATTCATCCTTATCACTACTTTGAGCGGTTCGCAGACGTAAATAAGCAGTTACCCCTCCATAGACAATATCTCCGCCCGGGAGCAGCTGGATTTGCGAATAAGCTCCGTTAAACAGCTGGCTGCTGCCTAAAATCAGCCTGGTCTTTCTTTTGCCCGTCTCCCAGTCGAGACCGGTAATCTCCCATTTTCCATTGACCCTTCCATTTACATAGACCTGGTTGCTCCCCACACTGATCAACGGAACGGTCGAAGGTGAGCTTACATCCGACTTCGCCCACGCCCGTTCCCAACGGTCCTTTTGATCGTTCCAGATAAATTTCTCCACGCCTTTCGGACCTTCTTGCCATACACTGGCAACCAGCGATTGCTCCAGCGGGTCTGGCCGGGCTGCAGGCGCTGCATTGTTAACCACAAACGCACCATACCCCCATACCGCCACCGACTGCTCTGATTGCGCCCTTTCTATGTCCGGCTGACCAAACGTGACGCGAATCTGGCCAGCGATCCGCCGTGAACGTGTTCCCTTTTGCCTCTTGAACTCTTTCGGGATGTCATTTCTCCAAAAAGCAACAAGGCTCATGACGTTGGATCCGTCAGTTATCACGACTAGCTGATCCTCGCCCGCTTGAAAACCCATGAGTGTCGGGGTTGAACCGGATCCCAGCCTGCCTCTTAGCGTACTGTCCAAATCCGAATCATAACGAGATTGCCAAGCGCCGCTTGCCGTATCATTGCGCAGCTTGTCCCCGTCCCAGACCACTTTGCGCATGTATTTGTCTGTCACGATATAAATGCCATTATCCGGATCGACTGCAACGGAATTGGTGATGGTTTCACCTGTAAAGCGCAGATACTTCGGCGCTTTTTGAAAATAGCGATCCACCACCCCGACGACCCCGCGTATCGTGACGAATACCAGATGACCATCGTACGTCATTTGCAATCCTAATACCGCGTCTGGCTTGGTCGGATGGATAATCGTAGCCGGAAGAGTCAGCTTTCTCCTTACCGCGATGCGTGAATGAGCCTTGCCGGGCTGCTCATCCCCAAACACCATAATGCTGTTTCTGACCGGCGTATATAGACTCCCCTCGCGATCCATCAGGGAATAGGTCCCTGCCTGGGCGATGGCCTTTACAAAATAATGAGGAAAATTTTTATCGAGATACGCCAATAATTCCTCTTCTGTTCGGGCTTTATCAAAACGCTTGGTTACATTTTGCGCTGCACGATGAGACAGATAGGGTTGCCCGGGAATCCGCAAGTGCGCAATTTCCTCAAAACGTCCGTCATTGGTCAAGACTTTGGCAATCCGATTGTTGTTGGCCAGCCAGATCACCTGCTCCCCCGTTGGATACGAGGGGCCGCTCAAATAATGAAGATTCGTCAATCCGCCATAGATGGGTTTGATCTTGTCTTTTCCGAGCTGTTTCGTACCTGTTGGGCCAGCGATCAGCGTAGCATCGGAGTTGGAAGGATCCCAGTGGAAAACCTGCGATGGTCCGGCGATTAGGTACGGGTTTTTGGGTGGCATAGAGGCTGACATAGAGGCTGGCGGTGGATGTACTGTATGTCCATGTACAAGGGGAGCATGGGTTGCCAGCAAAAGCATCGTAAGAAAAATGGAAAACAGTTTGAACTTCAAATGAAGACCTCCTTTCACACGGTGCAGGATGCCTATGGCGTTATGGTATATTTTGCCTTTGGATCGCGCCGTCCATACAAATGGGACCCATTTTTATTCCTTGAAAACAAAAAGAATAGCCTGCTCGTGACAAGCAGACTTATCTCTTCCATCATTCTTCTTTTTCCAGAAACCAAACTCTGCTGATCAATCCCTCTTTTACCTCATAAATGGCCAACGCTTGATAAGGATCCCGATTGTCCCTGCCCGTGATCTCCTCCAAATCAATCACAAAGTTTCCAAACACAGTCCGGTTTTTAATCGTGCAATGATTGTTTGGGTTCTTCGCAAACATTGCGGTATAAGATGCTCTCATCTCTTCGCGCCCTGTCATCAGTATCTTTCCGCTCGGATGATCCAGAATCTGTACATCCTTCGCGAAGGTGGAGAGAAACCCTTCGATATCCTGGCCGTTATAATACTCCAGCTGCTTTTGGACAATCTCCTCTGCCGTAGTTCTGCTCACGCTCTTTCCCCCTTGTTTGCTTTAGTCACGCGGGGCGGGCCAGCGATCCGATAGCCAGTCTCCTCCAGCCACCTTTCCCACAGAATCCATCAGGATGGAAAGGTGATTAACCCCGTCGATGCCTAAATACTCATTCTTTTTTTATCATACCAGTGCCCCACTGTTGTTGCACCCAGTCCGAGGCTTTTCGCCGAGATGTGCAGGTTTTGCGCTACGTGACCAGCCTCCCCAAAATGATAAGAAGGCTGAGGAATTTGCATGATCCTCAGCCTCTTCCACGTGTAACCTGCCATGCTCAGCACCTTATCTGGCCTTCTCCCTTATCCTCCAGGTAATTCGTAACGGGTTTCTTACTTCCCTATTTCTTTCGGTGTTTTTGTTTTTATGACCACTCCCCAGGATTCCTTCCTGCCATAATTGATAGACGTACAGAATGACGGCAAATACTGTCATGAGTAAAAGATTTTGCAAGGGGGAAAGATTCCCTCTTTCCCTAACCCCTAAGTTTTCAAGCATGAATGCAAGGCCAAACCCATACCCCAGATCAACGATAACATTCACGATCATGTATAACCAAAATTTACGAAAGGTAAAAGCAAATATCCAAATGGTCCCTATGAAAAAGATCCCATAAACCGTAAACAACGGAACGACCTTATCCCAAGAAAACAACGTTATTTTGAACTTCCACCAATCATAGATCCACGCCATTTGATTGATCAGCGTATTAAGAACGATTGTCAACAAGGCAACAGGCATATACCTCCGTATGGCAGATCGATCCAAAAAGAACAAGGACAGATACGGAACAATGAACAGTGACCATACCACGATTTGCTTCATCTTCTTACAAACGTCCCTTCATGTTTTCAGCGCTTCATGTAGTATGGCATTTTCCTCCAGCTCACTATTCTTCTTTCAGGGACACCACCAACAAAACCGCTACGTATTATTCACCAAAAAAATGATCGTTTCCATCTGCCACTTTCCCTGTAAAATAGAGATAACGAATATAGGAAGGAATCGAGGGACTTATGATGTTCACTTTATCTGCATTGTCTGCCTTTATCATGATTGTAATTGGCTTATTTTTGATTCCGGGCCCAGCCGTTTTACTTACCGTCACGCGTACTGTGCAGGGTGGTCGGAAAGCCGGTATTGTGGCCGGTCTGGGACTTGCCACTGGCGATCTTGTTCATACCTTATTTGCGGCTGCTGGGCTTTCTGCCATTTTGTTGACTTCCGCACTGGCGTTCAACATCGTCAAGTTTGCCGGAGCCGCTTACTTGTTATATCTGGGTATCCGCGCGATGCTGGAAAAACCATCCGATCCTCAGCTGTCACAGGTTTCTCCGGCGACATCGCTGCAGACTTACGGTCAGGCCATCCTGGTGGAGATGCTCAACCCGAAAACAGCCCTTTTCTTTTTGGCATTTTTACCGCAATTCGTCCATGCGGAACAAGGAGCGGTATTCTTTCAATTTCTGACCCTTGGCTTGATCTTCGTAGTGCTTGGCGCAGTCTATACGACATTGATTGCATGTTGTGTCCCTGTGCTTGGAAGACTCGTGAAGCGGGTTTCCGGATTTGGCCGGTGGAGCGGCAAGATCGTCGGAGCTATTTATATCGCGCTCGGGTTGAAAGTTGCTTTTCAAAGCCGTTGATGATTGTAGATTGCGGGATTCTGACTAAGAACGGAATGAGGTGAATGAATTGACACGCATCTTGAATAAAGTCTACAACATCCCCGTAGAAGCTACCCTTGATTTAATTGGCGGCAAGTGGAAAACACTCATCCTTTGCCATTTAACCTACGGCCCCAAAAGAACGAGTGAATTAAAAAGGGATATGCCCGATATCACGCAAAAAATGTTAACGCAGCAGTTAAAAGAATTAGACAGTGACGGCCTGATCAAACGAACCGTCTTCAATGAAGTGCCACCCAAAGTGATCTATGAGTTAACCGAATTAGGCTGGTCGCTTAAGCCGATTTTGGCGCTCATGTGTGATTGGGGAGAAAACTACCTGAAAGAACAAGCCGACCAAGTAAGAGACGTACGTTAATAGTTGGAGGCCATACCTGCAAACACCAATCAGTGTCTTTCAGGTATGGCCTCTTTTTGCTGATCAGCAGAGCTACGGTCTTATGGAGACTGCTTTCCCATTTTCCGTAAATTGCTTACTTTCATCGATACGTAACCAAGCTGTTATCACAGCAACGAATAAAATCATCATGAGCCCAACACACAAAACAGGAAAGGAATGGACATTTCCGGCTAGCAATGGGCCGATGCTAGCTCCCACGAATGCGAAAAGCACATTGAAAGCAAGCGCAGTTCCCCGTGATTCTCCCCCATACTTCCCGATGATCGTAATGATGCTAGGATTGGCGATTGAAATGCCTGTAACAAAGAACACGCTGGCAACGACCAGTACCACTAGCGATTCGGAAAATCCAACGATGCCCAGAGCAGCCCCGGCTGTCGCCAAACCAGCGATAAAAACACGCTTCGCTCCAAACCGATTCATGAATATTCCCGCGAACAATGACATCAAGATTCCAGGTATGCCTGCCATACGAATCCATAGCAGTGCTTCTTCATGTAGGTCGAAATGCTTCATCACATACGAGCCTAATCCTGCGTACATCGTGACAAAGCTGAACAATACCGTTGCGGAGACAGCCAATGAAACCAATAGAGAAGGAACGGTGAAGAGCTTGATCGAACGTTGGTACACCTGATGCAAAGATAATCTTGTACGCGGCAACACGCCTGATGGAAGCCGATAGATGAAGATCGCAATTAGCAAATAACCAATGGCTAATAACTTGAACAATGCTCTCCATCCCAGCCAATCCCCGATCGCTTGTGCGATAAGCTGCCCCACAATTCCTGACAAAAGAAAACTTGTGCTTAAAATGGAAACCGCAACTGGACGATATCGAATGGCAAGCACATCCCCGATGTAGGCGAGAGCGACTGTTGGAAAAGACGCGGCAACTAGCCCTTGTATCGCTCGCAATGCAATCAACCATGTCAGAGATGGACTCCAACTGATGGATACCGTGCTAAGAGACAATGCCAAAATGCCGAAGCCTAGTATTGTTTTTCGATGAAATCGGTCTGAAAACACACCAAAGAAGACATTCCCCAGAGCGTAGGCTAACCCAAATGCACTTCCTGCCCAAAGCGTTTCTTCCAGACTGCTGTGGAATTCATTCGTCAATAAGGACATCATGGGAATCGTTACGTACATGAGTGAAACCACCAAGAGTGCCCCACTTCCCAATGTAAGTCCAACCTTCCAAAAATCGTTGACCTCATTTTGTTGCCCCATCCAATCCCCCCCATTTGCTAGCTTTCCGACAATGCTGCAGCAAATGAAATTATGGAGGCTTTTTTCCTGTTTGAATAGAAGGCACTTTCCTGTGAGTTTGACACTTTTTGGTGACTATATCACGGGAAAGTGCCTTCTTCTCAATCGCGGTTCAAGGTTGCATAATGCACGTAAGCGTTATTCACTTTGCCTTGTCCAACGGGAGGAGAAAAACCATGGAGAATTTTGTGAAGGTACATGTCATGCATACCGGCAGTGTCAAATATGATCGCGCTTTAGCGTTTAAAGAGCTCGACGCGATCCCGCCTGTCAATCAGCGAGGTGCAGCGTTTCAGGAATTAGTTCCTGTGTCTTGCTATCTCATTGAGCACCCAACCGGTCGAGTTGTCGTGGATGCTGGATGGCATGAAGATATTCGCACTCAGCCAAAAGAGCATTTTGGAGAAGATCTGTATCAATTCATTGAATACAGCCTGCCAGAAGGGAGCTCAGTTAAAGAGCAGCTGTCCGCGAGGAAGATAGCTCCGGAAGATTTGGATGCGGTAGTGATCACGCATCTCGATGAAGATCATATCAGTGGGCTTCAGCTTTTGCTTGGCGCAAAACGTTTTCTGGTGAGTCAGCCGGAATGGAAAAATGCCGCGAGCTACAAAGAAAAATGGTACAAAGGCATCACGTTCGAAGCGTTTGAACTAGAACCCATCCCATTTGGCCCCCACCTACTAGGGAAAGACTTATTCGGCGATGGTCTCGTCTATCTGGTTTTTACACCCGGTCATACCCATGGACATGTATCTGTTCTTGCGCGAGTGGAGAAAGGATGGCTGTTACTCGCATCAGACGTAGGCTATGCGGAAAAATCGTGGAATGAGCATATTTTGCCTGGTTTTACCGTTGACGATCACCTTGCTTTGCAATCATTACAATGGGTACAACAATTTTCACAGCGAGTAGATTGTGTCGCAGCGATTGCAAACCACGATCCTTCTGTACGGCCGGGCTCCTATTGAAAATGAAAAAAAGAGCAAAGCGCGGTAGCTTTCTACCAGCCTTTGCTCTTTCCCGAGGTTGCTACCATGCCGTTTCTCGCGAAGGTCGCATTCCGTTGTGATGGATATGGGTATGACTGTGCATCGAACTGTATCATAAGAACCTCCTACTGCTATGTTTTTCACTCCTAGCTGACAAAAATGACCCCATAGCACATTGCGCCGGCTATGACGAGCGCTGGATGAATCTTCCGTTTTTCCAAAAAGAAAAAGGCCAGAATTGCCAAGATCAGTGTATGAATGATTCCAATCTGCTCGATTGAACCCATCACAAATTGATAGGAAAGCACACCGCACATGACCGCTACGATCGGACGCACCGACTGGGTCATGGCTTTTACCTGTGGCGCATTGCGGAAGATGTTCATGAAGCCCAAGAGCAGAATCATCGCTATCGCGGTAGGAGCAACAGTCGCGACCAGTCCGACGATAGCCCCCGGAACTCCCGCTACCTCATACCCTATGTAACCAGCCAATTTGGTAGCAATCGGGCTGGGCAGCGCATTGGCTACTGCCAGCACTTCCCCGAACTCCTGATTGCTCAACCACTGGTAGTGATCCACGACTTCATTTTGAATAAGCGGGATGCTCGGAGGCCCACCCCCATATCCCAAGATATTGGAGATAAAGAACGCCCAAAAAATTTGCAGATAGATCATTCGCTGTTGCCGTCTCCCTTCCGCTCCGCTTTCGTCCGTTTGGCTTTCCATGTCGAATAGATGAATGAGCCAACCAGTACGATCGCTACCAGAATACCCGGATGAAGATCAATGAGAACCAATGCGACGAGCGAGAGAAGAATCAACCCGATAAAGCCGTTTTTTTTCTTATCTGCCGCTTTCCAGCCTTTTGTGACGAATTCGTAAGTTAGCACGATCATCATCACGCCAATCACCGGCTGAATCGCATCAATCATACCTTTTACCGCTGCCAGGTTTTTCATTTGCGTCAAAAATTGAAGCAGAGCGATCATGCCGATCACAACAGGTATCGACACGGCTACAATCGCGATCGTTGCACCGAGCCACCCTTTTACTTGATAGCCGACATAGGCCGCCATCTTTGTCGCAATCGGTCCGGGCAGTGCATTGCCCAGCGCGTAGTAATCGGTGAACTCCTCATCCGACACCCATTTATACTTTTTGACGGCCTCCGCATGAACCAGTGGAATCATCGTTGGTCCGCCGCCGTAGCCGAAAATACCGATCCGAAAAAACGCGAGAAATAACTGCCAATAAATCATCTGGTAACCTCCTTGCTGCAAAGAGCAGCAATATGCCCGATTTGATTAGACCGTGCTGAGCACCTCTTTGTAATGATGGAAGGAGACCATATGCCCTGCGTCGTTTTCATGGCTTGCGACACGTAACGACAGTGCAGGTGAAAGGTTCCTCCGCTTGGGGGATTCGCCGGACTCGGCAAAATGATAGTCCATGCAACCAATTTAATCAATTGTTTTCCTGGAAAAAGTTTGGCAATTCGCATTATTCACCATATACCAATGGGGTACCACACGATGCATAATCATGCAAAAACAGACGCTGTCCCCTGTTGGGGCGCGCCTGTTTTCTTGGTTGTTGCGCTTATTCCACAGCAATGAAGATCTCTACGACCGCCTGCTGCGGATCAAAGCCGCGGGAATCATATCGTTCAAAATCCCCGCTGAATGTCCGTCGCAGCCTGCCCGCTGCGCTCCACTCCCAGATCTGCATCCACGCTTCTGGAACGACCTCGCTGACGGGTCCTTGTCGGGTCGTAAATACCGCATACTTGGCAGCAGGAAGCTCTATTCTGATCAATCCCGTGGGCACATCACCCTTTTTCTCCGATTCATGCCCGATGAGCGCCGTGTACTCCCCTTCTGCGCCATTCTCATAATTGCTGTATAGCATGTACATCCAATGAGGATGGACGATTTCCGGAATTTTTTCGGTGATTTGCTCCGAAAAGAATGTTCCCCACAAGGCGGGTATCTTTCCCTGCCCGGTTGCCTCCTGCTGATTAGTCGTCCGAGTACTGATTCCGATTAGGCTCAAGCCATCTCTGTTGATCGTGATAAGCTCCATTCACGACTGCCCCTTTCCTTTGCTTACTGACAAGAAGCAGTATAGCAGAGGAAAGTTGACAACTTGCTGTCAGGTTACCCAAAAAGAAAAGCCACCTTTCTGGGTGACTTTTGACGGTGACCCATCCGAACTACTGATACAAGACCGCCTGGATCTCCGGTTGATCGATATTCGTTTTATCGTACCAGTAAAAACCGGTATCGATGTTTTTCTCTACCTTTTCTCCTTTGATCGCAGCAACAGCTGCTTTTACGGTCTCATATCCGATGCCCACGGGGTTTTGCGTAATGGCCCCCGCCATTTTGCCGCTCTTGATCGCTTCAATTTGCTGCTTGCCTGAGTCAAAGCCGATCACGACCAGCTTGCCTTCCATTTTCATTTCGGTCACGGCATTCACTACGCCGATCGCTGCGCCTTCATTAGAGCCGAACAGGCCTTTCAGATTCGGATGCGCCTGCATGATCGTCTTGGCCAGGTCGGTCGCTTTCAAAGGATCGCCGCTGTACTGAATGTCCACGATCTTGATATTGGGGTATTTCTCTTTGATTTGGTTCACGAAGCCATCCCGGCGATCCGTACCTGTCTTGCTCGTCTGGTCGTGGACAACCATGGCGATTTCCCCTTCGTTGCCGATCAGCTCGGCCATCTTGTCTGCCGCCATCGCGGACGCCTTCTGATTATCGGTTGCGGCTGTCGCCAGCGGAATGTCGCTGTCCACTCCGGAGTCAAACGCGATGACCGGGATGTTTTTTTCCTTGGCTTTTTGCAGAAGGGGGATGGCAGCCTGGCTGTCGAGTGCAGCAAAACCGATCGCCTTCGCATTTTTATCAAGGGCTGCTTGCAGCATCTCGATCTGTTTGTCCACCTGCTCTTCCGTCTCCGGACCCTCGAAGCTGATTTCCACATTGAGTTCTGCCGCTGCCTTCTCCGCACCCGATTTCACTGCCTGCCAGAATTGATGCTGGAATCCTTTTGAAATGATCGGAATGTACGTCTTCCCGTCTGTTCCAGCTGTGCTTGATTGACCAGATGATGATTGCTGTGCCGAGCCACAAGCGCCCAGGATAGTTGCGGACAGGAGCGCAATCGCTACAAGACCCATGAACTTCTTCATCCTTGATCTCCCCTTTTTTACGAGTGGTATATTCGCGCCGCTTTGGAGCAAATGATCGCCCCTCTCATCTCCGACGGCGTAAAATATCAGTGTAAACGGCACACAGGATAACGACACCCACTACTACGGTCTGCCATTCCTGTGGTACAGACAGGATCCGCAAGCCATTGGTCAAGACACTCATGATCAGGGCACCGATCACTGTCCCTAAAATCGTCCCTTTTCCTCCACTCAAGGAGGTCCCGCCGATCACGACCGCGGCGATTGCCTCCAGCTCGTAGCCCATCCCAAGCGCAGGCTGTGCGGAATTGAGTCGCGAAGCCATCAGAATCCCGGCGATTCCACTGAACACACCGGTAATGGTATAGATGACCATTTTCCAATAATCCACGTTCACCCCTGAGAGGCGCGTCGCTTCCTCATTACTCCCGATCGCAAAGTTATAACGCCCTACGATCGTTTTGGACAAGAGAATGCTAGCCAGGATCGCCAGGGCAAACAAAATCAGAACCGCATTTGGAATCTCCAGCCCCGGAATGATCGCGTTCAGAATCGAACCCATCGCCACTTCAGAAAATTCCGGCGTATCGAGAAAATAGATCGGCTTCGTTCCAGAGATTACGAGCGAGAGTCCCTTGGTGATCATCATCATCGCCAAGGTAGCGATAAACGGCGGAATTTTCATCTTGGCGATCGCCACCCCGCTGATCAACCCACACAGCGCTCCAGCCAAAATCCCCCCCACAATGCCTACCGGGATCGGCAGCCCCCAGGAAGTGATGACCGTACCTGTCATGACAGCGGAAAAGGTCATGACCGTCCCGACGGATAGATCGATGCCGCCTGTGATGATCACGAACGTTGCCCCTAAGGCAAGCACGCCGATCACGGCCGTCGAGAGCAAAATCCCTACCAAATTGGAAAATTGAAAGAAGTTGCTTGATAGCATGGAAAATACAAGGATAAGCACGATTAAGCTGGCAAAAGCCAACAGCTGCTGCAGCATCCCGGATGATCGCGTCTGCCTTTTTTCCGTTTCGGTTACGACTACATTCATCCCGTTCTCACTCCCCCTGATCTACGTACCCGTCCGCATCGTGGCATAGGTCATGATTGTTTCCTGCGTGGCGGTTTCATGGGTCAGCTCACCTGTGATCCTGCCCTCACACATGACGAGGATGCGGTGGCTCATACGCAGGATCTCGGGCAGCTCGGAAGAAATCATGATGATCGATTTCCCTTGCTTGGCCAATTCGTTCAGGAGCCGGTAGATCTCGGTCTTCGCACCTACATCGATCCCCCGCGTCGGTTCGTCAAAAATTAAAATGTCACAATCTCGAATCAACCATTTGGCGATCACCACTTTTTGCTGATTGCCGCCTGATAAAAACTTGACCTGCTGATGAATACTCGGTGTTTTGACCTGAAGCGCTTCTGTCACTTGCTTGGCGGTCTGCTCTGCCAATGCGTCATTCATCACTCCAGCAAATCTGCGAAACCGCGGGAGCGAAGGCATTACGGCATTTGTCTTGACATCCATCTCGACCATCAACCCAAACTGTTTGCGGTCCTCCGAAAGATAGCCAATCCCGTGCTTGACCGCATCATGCGGACTTTTAATGCTGACGGGCTTTCCGTGGACGAATAGCTCTCCCGCCTCGATTGGATCTGCGCCAAAAATGGCCCGCGCCAGCTCCGTACGTCCCGCTCCCATCAGTCCGGATATCCCGAGGATTTCTCCTTTTTTGAGTTGAAACGAAATCTGCTTGAGCACCTTGCCTCGGTTCAGATTTCGCACCTCCAACACCGTTTCGCTGCTGACGTGTTGAATCATTGGTTTGGCGTGGGCATCAATCTCGCGGCCCACCATTTTGGCGATGATCTGCGCGATCGTGACCTCCTTTGTCCGCAGCGTGTCGATGTAACAGCCATCGCGCATGATCGTCAGACGGTCGGTGATGCGCTTGAGCTCTTCCATCCGATGCGAAATGTAGACAATCCCTACGTCTCTCTCCCGCAGCTGCTCGATCATGCGGAACAGGTCCTCAATTTCGCTGTCGGTCAAGGCGGCCGTCGGCTCATCCATGATCAGAACCTTGGAATCAAATGAGAGCGCTTTCGCAATTTCCACCATTTGTTGCTTCGCGACCGTCAAATCAGCCACCTTTTCCCGCGGGTCGAGCTGGAGATTCATCCGCTCCAGCAGCACCCGCACCATCTGATTCATCCTTTTTTCATCTACAAACAAGGGAAATGCCCGGCGAGGTTCTCTGCCAATGAAGATATTCTGGGCAACTGTGAGGTCGGGCATCAGATTCAGTTCCTGGTGGATCATGCTGATGCCTAAGTCTTGGGCAGCTTTGGTATGAGGGATTTGTACCTCTCTTCCGTTGAAGTAGATATGGCCGGCATCCTTTTGATAGACACCGGTCAACACTTTCATCAAGGTGGACTTGCCCGCCCCGTTTTCTCCCACGAGCGCATGGACTTCGCCCGGCAACAGCTCGAACCGGCATTGATTCAGCGCATGCACACCCGGAAACACCTTTTCGATTCCTTCCATCGTGATCAGTGCCTGCATCTCTTTCATTGCTTCCCCCCCCTGCCTTTTCCCCTTTCTTGCCAATGCTTAGCGGATCTGCTCGTTGACAAAGCGGTTGGTCAACCTGCCCAAGCCATCGATCTCGATCGTCACTTCATCGCCTTCCTTCAGCCACACCTGCTTTTCCTCGGGGTAGCCCAGGATTACACCTTCTGGGGTCCCGGTCAGAATGATATCTCCCGGCTCCAAGGTCATGTGCTTGGAAATATAGCTGACGATTTCATCGCAATGGAAAATCATATCCGCTGTATTCGAATCCTGTCTCAGCTCTCCATTCACATAAGCACGAATGCCCAGCTCATTGGGATTGCCAACCTCGTCAGCCGTCACCAAATACGGCCCTAACGGACTGAACCCATCACACGATTTGCCCAGCAGCCACTGCGGCGTACGCATTTGGAGGTCGCGTGCGGAGAGGTCATTGACGTTGCAATAGCCAAACACATGCTCCAGTGCCGCTTCTCTGGACACATGCTTCGCTTTTTTCCCCATCACGATGACAAGCTCCGCTTCATAATCGATCTGCTTGGAGGTAACCGGCAGCTCGATCACATCATTGTGCGCGGAAACGGTGTTGGCGAACTTGTTGAACAAGATCGGGTATTGCGGAATCGGCATTTTGGATTCCTCGGCGTGTTTTTTGTAATTCAACCCGATGCAGATGATCTTGCCCGGCTGTGGCACACATGGTCCCAGCTTCACTTGCTCCTCCTCGAGAAACAGATGGGCTTTTCCCGCCGCTTCCAATAGCAGCGCATCCACCCGCGGCAGCGTCGTCTCGGCGGTCTCGATCCAGCTGTGGACCGTATCCGGTATATCTTCAAATCCCGGTATTGCTTGCTTGGCTTGAGCCACGTCCAATATTCCTGACTCGGTTTTGACCCCTACCTGCAGTGCTTCATCTGTGTAAAAGGTTACGATTTTCATTTTCTCTCTCCACTCCCTATGCCATTTTTCCGAACACAACGCCGCCATCGATATACAAAGGCGACCCCATCATAAAGCTGGAATCGTCTGAAGCCAGAAACAACGCCGCCTTGGCCACATCCTCCGGCCTGCCCAAATCTCCGCTTAATTGCCGCTTGCGAAGCTGATTCAGCGCTTCCTCGGGGTCGTCATACGACTTGCGCAAATAATCCTCCACAAAAGGCGTTAAAATCGTGCCGGGCAGCAACGCATTGACGCGGATCTGATACGGAGCATAGTCTACCTGCATGGATTTCGTCAGGGCGAGCACCGCTCCCTTGGTCGCGGAGTAGACCGCTCTTTTCATCAAGCCGATTTCCGCGATGCAGGAGGACATGTTGATAATACTGCCTTGCCTGCGCTCCATCATATGGGGAAGCACCGATTTGCTGGGGAGAAACACTCCCTTGATATTCACGTTGACCACTTTGTCCCACAGCTCTTCGCTGGTCTCATGCAGGGCACCAACACCTGAGATGCCGGCATTGTTGAACAGGACATCGATTTTCCTGCACTGCTCCAGCGCTTGCTGTACCATCCGCTCCACCTGCGCGGCGTCGGTTACATCCGCTTGGAGAAAAAGTGCCTCGCCGCCGCTTTCCGCGATTTCTTGAACCGTCTCCTTGCCCGCTTCCTCCTGCCGATCATTGACGATCACCTGCGCCCCTTCCTGGGCAAACAGCAAGGCGGTGCTTTTGCCGATCCCTGAGCCAGCACCGGTGATGAGCGCCACTTTCCCCTGCAGCCTCATATTGCTCACTCCCCCTATAGGCTAATGCCGATCCTGTTAATGCTGAATTCCTGATGACCGAGAATTTCCGCCTTTGTCAGCTTGCCGGAAGCCACCTCGATGATCTCCTGCAAAATGTTGCGACCGGCCTGATCGAGTGTTTCTCTTCCTTTGAGAATCGGACTCACATCGACGTCGATGTTATCTTCCATCTTTTTCGCCACGAATTCATTCCCCGTGATTTTCACCACAGGTACGATCGGATTGCCCGTCGGTGTGCCCCGCCCCGTCGTAAAACAGACCAATTGAATTCCTGCCGCCGCCATGCCGGATACGCACTCGATATCATTACCGGGTGAATCCATGAAATAAAAACCGCCTTGCGGGACTTGCTCCGCATAGCCGAAAACCCCTTGGAGCGGCTTCGTTCCCGCCTTGCTGATGCAGCCCAGCGATTTCTCCTCGATGCTGGACAGGCCGCCCTCGATATTCCCCGGACTGGGATTTCCTCCTCGCATATCAACACCCATCCGTGCCATCTCCTGCTCATAGCGCTCCACGGCTGCATAGATCTGACGACTGACCTCTCCATTGACCCCGCGAGCAGCCACCAGATGCTCCGCTCCGATAATTTCCGGAGTTTCACTCATCACGATTGTCCCGCCCGCCTCAAGGATCTGGTCGGCTGCCCTACCAAGGGCCGGGTTGCTGCACAGGCCGGACGTGGCATCCGAACCGCCGCATTTGACTCCTACCGCGATCTCGGACAGCGGTGCTTCCGTTAGCGGCGTTTGTTCGATGTCTGCCAGCAGCTTTTTCGCCAGCTCCAGCCCTTTGGTAATCGCTTTTACCGATCCGCCCACATCCTGAATATCCATCCAGATGACTGGCTTTCCCGTTTCCTCGATTTCCCGCTTGATCCGTTTGGGGTCCATGACCTCGCAGCCGAGGCTGACGATAAGCACTCCGCCCACATTCGGATTTTTCCCCATCCCAACCAGGGTCTTATGGGTTTGCTCTTTGTCTGCGCCGACTTGACTGCAGCCGTGCTGATGAGGAATGGCGACAGCTCCCGGTACCTGCTGAGCAATCCGGTTCACCACTTGGTTGGCACACACGACGGTCGGGAGGAGAAGCAGATGGTTGCGGATGCCGAATGCTCCGTTTGCCCGGCGATAACCTTTTATCTTCACGCCCGATCTCCCCTTCCTCGGATGCCTTCCAGATTATGTACGTGCACATGCTCGCCTGCCCCAATATCCGCACTCGCCATGCCAATCGATTCCCCGTATTTATAGATCTGCTCTCCTGCCCGTATGGCGCGGATCGCAATCTTATGTCCAAACGGCGTATCCTGTTTGACCTGGACGGTATGAGGCTGCCCCTGTACTTCGACTGTCAGTTCCTCTCCCGCTTGAACCGGTCTGATCAGCGTACAGACATTGTCCTTTTCGTGCATCACGATTGCCGGGCTCCCCTGATCATACGTTTCCAAAGCCATCGCAATCCCCCGCTTTCCTTATCCTGAGACGACGATCAGATTGGCATAAGGGCATGTATCTGCCGTCTTGACCGCCCCCTGTGCCTCTTGGGTCAATTCCTTGAACTCCAGATGGCTGATGCGTTCGATCCGCAATGCCTGATACCGATTCGTCAGCTCTTGCAGGCGCTCCGGACTGACCTCTGCCATCTCTTGCGTCACGATGATCCGATCAATTTTCATTTCTTGCTCCAATACAGCCAGCACCTGGAGAATGGTAGGAATGTCGTCGGTCAGCCCCAGATTGATCCGCGGCAAATGCCGGGGCAATGGATACCCTTTGTCAGCCAGTACGAGAAAATCGGTGTGACCGAGACTTGCAACCATCTGTGACAGCTCCGGATGCAAAATGCCGGACTTTTTCAAGTGCTCCCCTCCAATCCGAGCTGCGTAAAGACTTCGTGACGCTGCTCCTGGGTGATGCGGGTTTTCAGATCTGGGTAGGGGCGTTTGAAATAAAAACGCGGCTTACCTTCACGCTCCAGCACGCTCACTAATTCCCAGCCTTGTTCCCCCAAGGCGGACAGCATCGCTTCGTTTTCCTCGATGACATATTGCCATTTCATCCTTCATTTCTCCTTCAACTTGTAAAAGCGGATGGCATTACCTCCAAAAATCGCCTCTTTGTCCGCATCGGTGAGTGCCGCCGGGAGCGCTTCCTGCAGCGCTTCGAATACCTCTGCATAGCTGCCTGCTAGCAAGCAAACGGGCCAATCGCTGCCGAAGAGTGTGCGATCTGCTCCAAACACCTCGATGACACGGTGCACGTATGGCACCAGATCCGCTGCCGTCCATTGCTGGTGATCTGCTTCTGTTATCAGGCCGGACAGCTTGCACATGATCCCTTCATAGGTGGCGATTTCGGCCAGCAGTCCGTTCCATGGCTCCAACATCCCCTCCGCAATCGGCGGTTTGGCTGCATGATCAATCACTCCCCGTAGACTGGGAAACGACTGCAGCAGCTCCTTGATGCACGGAAGATGACGGGGAAATACCAGCAGATCGAGTGGAAAATCCGCTTGTACAAGGAGCTCCACATGCCTCATGACTTGTGACCGCAATATCCAGCGATCATCCTCGAGATCCTGCAGCATTGGGCGAAGCCCCACAAAACCTGGGTGCTCCCGGTACCGAGCGAACTCCTCCGGGAATGAAAGCGATTCCAAGTCAAGCCAGCCCACAACGCCCGCAATAAACGGCGTCTCCTCGTACAAGCGCAGCAAATAATCTGTTTCCTCTTGGGTC
Source organism: Bathyarchaeia archaeon (assembly GCA_035644815.1). GTDB lineage: Bacteria > Bacillota > Bacilli > Brevibacillales > Brevibacillaceae > Brevibacillus_F. The sequence goes on from DASQNU010000269.1 coordinate 46,372, forward strand.
GGAGCCGCCTGCACCAAAACCGTTCGCTGAATCTGCCGTTCCTGCAAATGCGGGGCAAGGTCTTCAGGCAAATAATCCCGATACAGCACCCCTAAGTCCGGAGTAAGCCAACCATAGTCGCCTCTGCTGATTTGCCAAAAATGCTGATGTGCATCTACTCGCAAGCCGAACTCCCTCCCTATTGAGCTGTGAATCCGCCATCCACCGGCAGCGCAACCCCCGTGATAAACGACGCATCCTCCGAACAGAGAAACAGCGCCGCTCGCGCACATTCATCCGCGGTGCCCAATCGTCCCAACGGCTGCGCCTTCTCATTCCACTGACGAAATTGGACCGGGTCCGGCGCTTGACTGATGGCATAGTCCAAGAGCGGCGTATCAATAATCCCTGGACAGATGGCGTTGGCGCGGATTCCGTAAGATGCGTAATCGAGAGCCACTGCCTGCATCATGCTGATCAGCGCTCCTTTGGTCGCACAGTAGATGGCCGAATCGCGCTGAGCCACGATCCCTGTCTTCGAAGAGGTGGTAAGAATGACCCCTGAGCGTTGATTGATCATGGCAGGCAGTGCATGCTTGCAGCACCAGAACACACTGCTCACATTCACATTGACGAGTTGGCGATATTCCTCATTCGTCGTCTCGTGCAGCACTTTCGGTACCGTAATCCCAATATTGTTAAACAAAATATCGATCCTGCCATACATCTGCAGAGCTGTATCAATGACCCGGATGCAGTCCTCTTCGTGGGAAAGATCGGCTGCAACGGGGATGATTTCACAGCCTTGATCCGCAAGCTGTGTGGCCAGTTCCTGGAGAGCGTCCTGTTTCCGATCCGCTACAATGACTTTCGCTCCTTCACGTGCGAACAGCTCCACCGTGGCTTTCCCAATGCCGGATCCCCCGCCTGTGATAACTGCAACCTGATTGCGAAGCTTGCCAACTTCCACTGTTGCCAAACAATTACACCTCCATTTTTTGCCTTATGTTATCGATAACACAAAATTATCATGTTTCTGACAATTCCGTCAATATAGTTCTTTCGACACTCTTCTTGTTCCAAGATTTTTTCTTGTTATTTTATTTTTCAACAATCAAAAATATTGTGTTAATATTAACATGATAGAACCACCTGATTGGTAGGAGGATCGGCATGTCCAATATCAACGAAGTCGCAAAAAGAGCAAAGGTATCCCCCATGACTGTCTCCCGGGTGCTCAACCAGTCTGGTTACGTCAAGGAAGAGACCAGACAACGTGTGCTGGCTGTCATGGAAGAAATGAATTACGTCCCCAATCAACTGGCTCGCAGTCTGGTAAAGCAAAAATCGATGACGCTGGCCTTGATTGTTCCTGATATTACAAATCCATTTTTCACTACCGTTGCCCGCGGCACAGAGGATATGGCCCGGAAAAGCGGCTACCGCGTCATTTTTTGCAACAGCGACGATGATTTTCTCAAGGAGCAGGAGTACACCGAGATGTGCTTGCTGCTTCGGGTCGACGGAATCATTATCGCCCCTTCCGGCGACCGCTCGAAGGCAAATCTGGAACGACTGAAAAAATTCAACATCCCCCTCGTCTGCATTGACCGGGAAGTGAAAGGAATTGATTCCGATCTGATCGTCGGAGACAGCCTGACAGGTGCTCGTGCACTGACGCAGCATCTGATCGATCTGGGTCACCGTCACATCGCCATGGTCTCAGGTCCGCTTTCCATCTCCACGAGCCGCGAGCGGCTTCAGGGGTATAAAGAGACGCTCCTGCAAAATGGCATTGATTATCGCGATGATTACGTCAAAGAAGCTTCGTATAATCAACAGATCAGCGGCCAGTATCTTGAAGATCTGCTCGCATGCACTCCCCGTCCTACCGCAATTTTTGCCGCCAACAACTTTGTTGCGGCACAGGTTGTCCGTGGTCTGCGGGAAAGACAGATCAGCGTGCCGGAAGATATCGCGATCGTGACCTTCGATGAGATGGAACCGTACTGTGCGGTCGCTGAGCCGTTTTTAACCTCTGCGCTGCAGCATGCCTATAACTTTGGCTCTCTCGCTGTCCAACTGTTGATGGAACGTATGGAAGGCGTGCCAATTACACAGCCTCGGCGGATCGTCTTGAATCCGGATATTGTGATCCGGCGTTCGTCTGGGGAGAAGCTTTGATTTGAGGAATGAAAAAGACGGCAGCCATGGACCAGAAAAAAGTCCTATACTGCCGCTTTGCTTTTGGGCGAACGATCTCGTAAAAGAAGACCTGCTATACATATTGATGTTGAGTTTTTTACAGGCTGGCAAAATAACACCAGTCTCCTGCGGAACTTACTTAATACAGAGTTTTCAGCGCCTCAGGGCTAAAGGGGATCAATTCGTCGATCCGACCATCACGGATTTTGCTTGCCCAAGCGGGATCGGCCAATAAAGCGCGGCCAACGGCTACAAGATCGAATTCCTCACGTTCCAGCCTTTCAATCACCCCTTCTACCATGGAAATACCTTCACCCGTTCCTTCGCCGTCCATCCCGACTGAACCGACCGTAATCGTTGGTTTCCCCGTCAGCTTTTTGACCCAGCCGGCCAAATTTAGCTCGGAGCCTTCGAACTCTGGTTCCCAGAAACGGCGGGTGGAGCAGTGGAACATATCAACGCCCGCCTCGACCAAGGGAGCCAAGAGTTGTTCCAGTAACTCCGGCGATTCAGCCAATTTTACTGTGTAATCACCCATCTTCCATTGGGAGAAGCGTAGTACGATCGGAAATTCCGGGCCTACAGCACGACGGCAAGCTTCGATAACTTCCACCGCAAATCGGGTGCGTGCGACCATGTCGCCGCCGTAGCGGTCAGTACGTGGATTGGTCTTTTCCCAGAAAAATTGGTCGATCAAAAAGCCGTGCGCACCGTGGAGTTCAATGCCGTCAAAGCCGATCCGCTGGGCTTCCGATGCCGCACGGGCGAACGCTTCGACGATCTCGGCGATATCCGCTTCTGAATAATCGCCGACATGGCCCCGCGCCCCCTCATGCCAAATCTGCGGGAAGATCCGCCCGCCAGCTTCATGCACTGCCGCCACTACGTTTGCCCAGCCATTTAACGCGGCTTCTCCGTAGAAGTGCGGTACGTTTTCTTGAGCGGACGCATCCGGATGATCGATCATCGTACCCTCGGTCACGATCAGCCCGACGCCGTTTTCCGCCCTACGCCGGTAATATTCAGCCACATCCGAACCCGGGACGCCATCCGGAGCAAATTGCCGAGTCATTGGCGCCATTACGATGCGATTAGGCAGTGTCATCTTCCCGATTGTGAACGGTTGGAACAAAGCTTGAACGGATTGAGAATAATTCATAAAGTACAACCTCCAAAATGATTATGTATTTTTTCAACCGAATTTACTTGACTTCACAGTCAAAAACTTCACAAAAAAATTTGATACGCGACACAATCCCTAAGCATCACCACCTTCACCGTGTTTTTATATCTATCCCATTATTGACTACAAGGTCAAGAAAAACCTAAAAAACTACGTGTGCGCATTTTGCATACATACACACACGTTTTAGGTAACTGCCCGGTCTTTTTCGTCCAGGCGATTGCTTTAAATTGTCCCGAAGCGCCATTTTGAACGGAATAGTAGAAGCTTTCCGTTAGCGGCAGTCGAGGGCAGTGGGTCGGGAAACCGGATACTATCAAGCATTCTCCGGTGCGATCAGCGTAAAAGTCGTACGCAACATCGCATCGATTCGCTCCCGAGAAGCACCCGACTTCTCCATGACCTTCGCGCCACAAAGAGCGTTGTTCATGAAAGCGGCAAGATCTTTGCTAGTCTGGCGGGTCGTAATCAATTTCCGTTCCTGGCCGCTGCGAATGACGTTCTCAAGTATTCGCTCGACATGATCGAACATCAGCTCGACCTCACGATTGACCTCCCTGTCGTCGATTCCGAATTCCATCACCGAGTTGACCATAAGACATCCTCGGTACATGGCCTCATCGTTTGGATACAGCGCAGCATCACATATGGCCTCCAGCTTTTGCAAGGGAGTCATCGCCTCCTGTGACGCCAGTTCTTCCAGCATGGCTACGCTTTGTTCGCGATACAGTGCCAATGCTTTTAAAAACAACTCTCGCTTGTCCTTGAATACGCAATACAAACTTTGCTTTTTCACTTGCGTCGTACGCGTCAAATCCTCAAAAGAAGTCGACTTGAAGCCTTTCCTCCAGAAAACTTCCATGGACTGGCACAGCGCACGATCGACATCGAATTCTCTCGGTCTGCTCATAGGGGCATCATATCAATACTTGACCACGAAGTCAACAATGTGCCTCTTGAATCTCCCCTCGTGATTTTCTTTTTAAAAATTCCCCGATACAAACGACATGAAATCTTCGTCAGATTTCACCCTTCTCATTTCCATCAGAAACTCCGCATCGTTTCCGGCAAGATAACGAAAGCGGTTTGTTTGGTCAACAGCTGCTTCGTATATCGTCTTGGCGATTTGTTCTGGAGAAGACACATTCGTTTGAAAACTCTCCATTTGCTTATTCAGCACGGCCTCAGTGTAGTCCCTATAAACTTCTAAAGATTCGTTCTGGATCACATCCAGGGATCGGCCTGTAAAGTCCGTTTTTACATTGCCGGGCTCCACAACCTTTACCTTGATATTAAATGGAGCCAGCTCGTAATACAGGGACTCCGAAAAACCTTCCACAGCCCATTTGCTTGCATGATAAAGCGTCAATAGCGGAAACGCCACTCTTCCACCGATAGAAGAAATATTAATAACCGTACCTTCTTTTTGTTCTCTAAAATACGGAAGGACCGCTTGTGTGACTTGGAAAACCCCGAATACATTGACATCGAACTGCTTTTTGATTTGCTCTTCCGTGGCACCCTCGAAGGCGCCGAACGCTGCGTAACCCGCATTGTTCAGCAGGACGTCAATCTTCCCGAATTCTGAGATACCTTTACTGACGGCACTGTGAATCGTCTCTCTATCGACGACATCCAGCCTAGTGACCAACATACGCTCCAAGCGATTCAATTCCGTCTCTTTCTCGGGTGAACGCATCGTGGCGATCACATTCCATCCTTGCTTCCAGAAATGCAATGCTGCTGCGCGCCCTATTCCCGACGAAGTTCCCGTAATCAGAATGGTTTTCATGACAAGCCTCCCATGGTTTGGTTGTTACAGGGAAAATTATACATGGGTCCGGAGGCAAAGTAAACTAATTTTACTAAATTAGTTCATTTAATAAATTTCGTTCAGTAAGTAATTTAACGCAAAATACGATATAATAAATTTTAGTCTTATTTTTACAGGGGGCTCTTGCGATGAGAAAAGCGGGAAGTGTGGAGAACTACATCGAAAAACTTAAACCCGTTGTAAGGAAAACCAGGTTCAGTCAATTAACAGTTGACGAGATAGCAAAGTATATGGATATCAGCAAAGCAACGCTCTATAAATATTTTTCTTCCGGGGAAGACGTGATCTCTACGATCGTGGATCATTATACTGACTATGTGCTCAAGGGCGATACATTGGTACAGGACGATTCTGTAACCTTTCCCGAGCGCTTTCAGAAACTGTACGAACATTCTCTACGATGCGTGATCTATGCATCCAACCTGTTTGTGGATGATTTAAAAGAAAACTATCCAGCATTATTTGACAAATTGTCAGCCGCCCAACAGGCTCGCAATAAAAGTTTATTGGCCTTTTACGAGGCTGGAATGGAGAAGAACGTATTCAACCGGATGAATGCCGTTTTGTTTATGGTTCAGGATGAAGCCGTGTTGCGGCAGATAATGAATCCAGTGTTCTCTGTTCAGTATGACCTCACCTTGAAACAGGCACTTCTCGATTTCTACACAATCAAAAAGTATCAACTACTTAGACCGGAGTACCTTGATTCGATTGATGACTCCATCATTGAAAAAGATATCGCCCAGTTGCTGTTAGCGCTTTAATGTTTCGTTCTATTCTCCTAGCGTCTATATCACTAACAAGAACTTGTATGCATAAGATAAGGAAACAGCGGTCGCGCATAACGACCGCTGTTCATCATTTCGTTGAACTATCGATCCCCGTTTGTTGGCGATTAGATAGTAGACTTTCCACCTTCCCATTTGTGCTCTTTTATTCCCCCCCTAGACGTTACTCCTCGAAGAAAGGACTCAACCTTCCTTTTTTGTTTTGACGGATTGTGCATCAGGAGAACGATCGGATATTTTCAAAGTACATGCCCAAAAAAACACCGCGATCATGCTTACCAAGGTCCCGAGTACGCACACGCCGGACCACCCCGCCCAAGAATAAATCCAGGTCGACGCCACTGCACCTGTTGCGCTTCCAAAGGAATAAAAGATCATGTACCCTGCGGTTAGCCTGCTCCTCGCCTCTGGACGAACACTTAATATCATACTTTGATTAGTAACGTGAACCGCCTGCACCGCGAAATCCAACATAACAACCCCTATGATAAATAGCCACATGGAACGCTGTAGTAACCCTATTGGTAGCCAAGAAAACAATAACAGTAGCAAAGCGATGCCTGTCGTCCGCTGTCCTAATCCCCGGTCTGCGAGTCGTCCCGCACTACTGGCCGCCAACGCCCCCGCTACACCAGCAAGTCCAAGCAATCCAATTACGCTGTGGCTGAACGAAAGTGGAGGGGAGCTCATCGGCAATACCATTGAGGACCATAAAATACTAAAGTCCGAAAAAATGAAGAAGGCAAGTAGTCCACGAATTCTCAATATCGGAATTTGAACGAATAAATCCTTCATGGAGCGGAGCATCCCCCGATACGTGTTTTGACTTGGCGGACGCCGTGTAGCCGGTGTAACGGTTAGGAATAGATAAGCCATGCAGATCATGGTTACTGCCGAGACTATATAAACGGATCGCCATCCGACCATATCCGCTAAGGTGCCCGAGAAGGTGCGTGCCAGTAGAATCCCTATTACGATACCACTCGTAACGATTCCAATGGTCCGGCCACGACTGTGCTGCGATGCTCGATCAGCGGCAAGTGCAACAAGGACTTGTGCAACTACAGCCTGGAACCCAACCATCCCCATGCCGAGGAATAGAAACAAAGCATTCGAAGCTAACGCAATGATACTTAATGCGATCGCTATAAACACCATCATTCCGGTTACAAGCCGACGTGGGTCAAGCAAATCCCCTAGCGGCACCAGGAAAAATAATCCAAACGCATAGCACATCTGTGTCACTGTTACTACCGTGCCGATGACAGTGCTATTGATGCCAAATTCTATCGCTATCACATCAAGCAAAGGTTGGGAAAAATAAACCGTAGCTACTGCCGAGCCGCAGATGACCGCATACAGTAAAACCGCTGCGCTCGAAAGTTGAGCTTGTGACTTCATGTAATTCGGACGGAGCTTCGGGGAACTTGACATTGGAAAACCTCCTTAAATTGTACCGACCGGTATTTTATTTTCGAAGCCAATTAACTCACAAAAAATCAAAAACGTCAACACAATGTTGACCTACAGGAAATGTTTCGATATCATATTATTGTACTGAAAGGTATTTTATCAGGAGGCGTTATGGCTAGAATTCGCGAATTCGATGAACAAAAGGCGTTAACAGAGGCTATGCATGTTTTTTGGGAAAAAGGTTACGAGGCCACTTCACTAAGTGACTTAACATCTCGCATGGGGATTCAGAAACCTAGTTTATATGCTGCATACGGAGACAAATTGTCTTTGTTTGAATCAGCGCTTCGAAATTATAACCAATTACATGCTAAATCCGTGCGCTTGAAGCTGAACAAAATTACGAGTGTCAAGACTGCATTCAGGCTCCTGTTTCTGGAAGGGGCGTTCCCTAACGGATCGCATGAGCGGAATGGCTGCTTCTGCATAAATACAATGGTGGAGCTTGCTCCTCACGATGCGAAGTTTGAAATATTGACACGAGAGCACCAACAATATTTGGCGGCGATATTTGAAGATACGCTTGAACGGGGTGTAACCTCCGGAGAGATCGATGGATCGATCAACTGCCGGGCAATAGCTCAGTCCCTTGTGGTAGCTTTCATCGGAATAACCGTATTAAAGAAATCAAATCCTAATCGGGAATGGATCGATAATTGCATCTACTCAGCGCTGTCGTTACTCACAGCGCCCCCACGTACAGAACCTGACGTGGCTGATCTTTTTCCAAAGGAACTCCCACCTACCAAATAATTGAGTGGTGAAAGGAAACGTCAAACTCCGTCAGTAAAAAATAGTAAAAATACGAAAAGGAAGATGGCTTGTTAGACCTTCTTCCTTTATGCTTTCAGTTACTTTCGTTATAAACCATTTTCGTATAACTTGAACTTATTCCGACATAAAACGCCATCATCACAAGAACAAATAGACCAATCCCCACTATCATTTGAAATAGGAAATTCACATTCATGATTTCTTCCAACATATTCATGGCTACGATACTATGCACAACCCCCAGTAGGACAGGTAATAAAAAGGCTATTCCCACCTGTAAATGAACGGACTTTTGAACCTCTTCTCTACTCATCCCTACTTTTTTCAGGATGGTATACTGTTCCTTGTCCATAAAGGCATCACTTAGCATCTTAAAATAGATCGTACTAAATGTGGCAAGGACAAAAACCATAGACATAATCAAACCTAAAAAGAAAAAGGTCCCCAATGCATAGTATTCCCAGATATATTGTTGAAGGTACCCATTCACTTTGGTTGACCCACCAGGAACAAGACTAGCCACATTCTTCACAAGCTGCTCGCTATTCTCCTGGTCCGTAATTTTCAGTCCGACCCACTTTACTTCTGATCGACCCTCTTTAAGTTTTTCGTACATCTGATCGTTCACAACATAAATGTTTCTTTTTCCATACTTCTCGACATTGCCGAGGAAAGGAACCTGTGCACTTTCCGTTATTCGCAGCGTTTGATCCTGGATGCGAATCTCTTCACCTTTTACATTTATGGGTGAAGCCATCGTATTTGCATTCAGAAGAAAGGTAACTTCGCTATCTTTTGGTTCTATCTTCTCTAATGCCTCTTCACGATCTTCATAATTGATAAACTCAAGCGTCTTTTTCACCTGGGAGTAGCTCGTAACGACGGCTTCATGATTGGGATCCACTTTTTTGGTGGCGTTTAGGTAATCAATCGTTCCAAGGAAAAAATAGACCTCATTTACACCTACAACTTTATGACTGGATTGTTCAATCCTTGTCATCATCCTGTCTTGCGTCACCTTATCCGGACTTGCAAAGCTAATACTGTAAGGGGCTTCAATCACTACATGATCATCTGCGTATTTTTTAAAAGAAAGACTCACACTCAATGCCGTAACAGTGGCCGCTGCCAAAATCGCTGTCATGGCCAGACTTCTGTAGTTCTCTTTTAAACGAAAGAAGACATTGCTGAAACTAACCAGTCTTACGTTTTTATAAATGAATGTCTTGTCTTGTATCAATTTCCGAAAGACCACCGTCAAAAAACTGCCAAAGAAAAGATAGGTCCCCATACTTACCAGTACAAGTGTTGTCATCGAGGCAATCATTAAATCCATGTCCCAGGTTCTAAAATGCAAAGCGATGAAATCCCCAACCACAATCAAAAGGACGCCGAAAATGCCTTTTTTGACATTCATGGCAGGCGCGGCGGGCTTCTCTTTTTCCGCATTCAGCATATTGATTAGCTGACTTTTTTTCACCTCCCGAAAATTTTTAATCCCTAATAGAACAAAGATAAGGCCAAATACGAGAATGATTTGCAGGATAGCCTCTGGCGCGATCATAAAGGGCAATTCTTCTCCCAAGGACATTGCTTTTCCTAGAAACATGAAAAAAAGCTTCGAAAAAAGTATGCCTACAGCCAAACCGAGCAGCATCGCTAAACCGCCCAGTAACATGTTCTCTATCGCAAATACTCTTCCAATTTTTGACGTGCTGATTCCCATTAACATGTAAAGGCCCGTTTCTTTCTGTCTCCGCTTAAAAAAGAACCCGTTTGCGTGCCACATAAAGAAGACAACCGTGCATAGTAACACGAATCCCGAAGTCATACTGGCTATGACCGCTGACTGCAACCGTTCCGTTAGTTCTACAAATTTGTCGTTATACTGAATCGTAATAAAGTTATAGTAAGTAGCGACCGTAACGATCAAGACGAAGAGATAAAATCCGTAAATCTGCAAATTATTCTTCAGCAGATGATAGGCAATCCTAAAGGAACTCATGGTCCTTCCCTCCCATAACAGCAAGCATGTTCAATACCTTTGTGAACAACTCCCGCTTATTTCCGTTACTGTCTAATCTTCCATGGATTTTCCCATCTTTTAAAAACATGACGCGATCACAAAAGCTTGCTGCAAGAGCATCATGGGTAACCATAATAATGGTTGTGCCCAACTTTTTATTCACACTTTTAAAGCATTCCAGAACTTCTGAGGACGACTTCGAGTCAAGGGACCCCGTCGGTTCATCAGCAAAAATTACCTTGGGCGAAGTAATGAGTGCTCTGCATATGGCTACCCTTTGTTTTTGTCCACCTGACAGCTCGTAAGGGTATTTATCCAGTTGCTCCGAAATGCCCAGAAGGTTCGTCAGTTTATTCATTTTTTCAAAGATGACCTCGATTTTTTCGTTGTTCAATGTCAGGGGTAAGGCAATGTTATCCCGTATGGTCATGTTATCTAATAAATGAAAGGCCTGAAAAACAAACCCGATTACATCTCTGCGAAATTTGGCTAATTGTTGCTCTCGGATCAGCGTAATATCTTCATTATCTAAAAGGACCTTGCCCGAAGTCGCTCGATCAATGGTAGACATGATATGTAACAAGGTTGTTTTTCCTGAGCCTGAAGGCCCCATAATACCGACAAATTCCCCCTTGTTAATATCCAGATCCACTTCCTTTAAAGCCCGGTACGCGTTTCCCACGCCGCCATATTCTTTTGTTACATTTCTCACTTCAACCATTTTTTCCATATCAACAACCCCACTCATCTATATTTTCACACATGTCTATCCGCTTTTTATTCCCCGCTCAACTTCATTGTAACGAGCGCAACCAAATGCTTCCATTGATGTAACTTACATTTGATTCGTCAATTGTGACATTCCTGTAAGAATCACGTTCGTATGCATTCTCTTCCAGAACATAAAAGACCCGTCCAACCACGAAAAATAACGTGTTAGACAGGTCTATTTTCCTTCACGATCGAACCCGTTCGTTCGTTCGAGCTATCGTTCCTATTTTTTTATAAGTTTATGTTAAATGGGCGTTGAAAAATGCTTTCACAACATCCATCGTTTGCCTGCTGCCCTGCTCCCCTAATTCTGTACATGCTTGCATCTTTGTTCATAGGGAACAACATCATCAGCGTCACCGTGCATGATCAAGATAGGGGGAGCGCCCGGACGACTGGTTTAACCCATTATCCCTTCAGGTGCCGTTGGGTTTTTCTCAGCAGAAACAATTTCTCCGGTTTTGGAGTTTACGAATGCGATGTAAACATCGGTGCTCCTGCCAGTACCTTCGCCAACCTCTAAATACCGCACTTCCTTCGCATCCTGGGCATTTACAAAGGATACAAAATAGAACGTTCCTTCCATGTCTTCAAGGGTGCAGAAAATCGGGGTAGCATACGTACCGTTTAATGAAACATTGAATTTTTGTTCTATCGCTTTCTTTGCAATCTCAACCGCAGCTTCTTTGTTCATATCTTGACCTGTTCTTTTTGCAGCCATCTCCGGCGCATCTTCCATTTGTGAAATTTCTACCTTTGAAGCCCATTCTGTACTTGTGCTTTCAGGTTGCTGATGTTGACCGATGACCTCTACCTTTTGCGCTTCGCCATATGAAAAAGCATATGTCGACAATACGCCGTTTCCAGCAATCAAAGCGGTTGCCACTCCTACAGTCAGTGCCGTCGAGAAAATCTTTTTTGTCATCCTTCATACCCTCCAACATTTTGGTGTTTCGTAGCTACAAATCCAGTATGATGGAGCCGTGTTATGAACTAATCTTCAAGTTGTAAATGAGTTGTAAAATGAACAGAGACCCTCGTACATTCATTTTCTTTTGAATCGATTTGAATTTGTGCATGATGGAGATGGGCGATCTGATTGCAAATGGATAAACCAAGCCCAATCCCCCCAAGTTCTTTTGAGCGGGATCGGTCCACTACATAAAACGCTTCCGTAATTTTCGCAATGTCCTTCTCAGGTATGCCCCTTCCATTATCCATGACTTCCAGTACAACGCCATTGGGGTGATGATAACTTCTCAGTAGAATCTCACCCCCGTACGAGGAAGCTTTAATGCTATTTTCTATTAAATTGATCAGTAAGCTTTGCAATAGCGCTTGATCTCCATATATTTGATCAGCCATGCACTCACTTCTTATGGCGATATGCTTTGCCTCTACATGATGTCGTTCCATATTTACCACATACGAAAACAGGCTCTCTATATGAACAGGTTCCAACGTAATCTCTTCACTCTTCAAATACAACAATTCCATCATTTTGCCTGAAAGGATATCCAACCGTGCAACATGCTCATAAATGTAATTGACCGCCATTCTCCTTTCTTCCTCATTGTAATTCGCATGATTTAAAAACTCGCTATATCCCTTGATAGCCGTAATGGGTGTTTTTAGTTCATGCGTGAGGTTGTTGATAAATATTTCTTTATCTTCGCTCGCCTTATTGATCGTTTCAATATGATTGGAAACAGCGTCAACCATCCTGTTAAAATCTTGAGCTAATTCCGCAATTTCGTCGTTCCCTCTCACATTCACCCTTTGGTCATAAGCTCCTGCTGCAATCGCCTTTACACCTTTGTTTAACTTGCGAATGGGTGCGGTTAATTGAAATAATAGAAAAATTAATGCCATCGATAAAATCAAAGAAATCACAACACTCAACATAATGAAATAGTGCCGTAATGTAAGATAATATTCCTGCAAATAGTCAGAATTTCTGGAGATGACCAGTTTTAGATCCTGGAATTCCATCTTCCCGCCGACAAACAACCATAACTCATCGTTCATCTTTCTGTATTCTGATTGGTATGAATCTCCACGCAGTTCTACCCGATCTCCTACAAATTGATACGCATTTGAAAAGATCAATTGATCCGCTTGATACACTTCTAAATGGATGCCCTCTTTATCGTAATTTGCTGCAAAACCAGCAATCACCGTTTCATAGTTGGTACCACCAGTACTTTCCGTATATACGCGGAGGATATAGCTCAGTGACCTTTCGATACTCTCATATTCGTTCACACCTCTTGAGATATCCATTTGTTCGTTTAGTTGGTAACTCTTTTTTAATAGTCCATAGGCTCCCAGGTCGAAGGCGATCAAAAAAACAATCAGTACACAAAGGTATGTTTTCTGCCAGAATTTCACTCTCACACCTCAAGCCTATAACCGTATTTATAAATCGTTTTGATCCGGTTCTCCCAATGAAGCTTCTTTCTCAGCTTCTGAATGTGCACGTCAACGGTTCTTGTTTCTCCATAAAAATCGAAGCCCCATGTTAGCTCAATTATTTTCTCTCGGGATAACGCGATATTTTTATTTTGTATGAGCAGATCTAGTAACTGGAATTCCTTATTGGTCATTTCGATTGCTTGTCCATGAACCGTTACGATATGCTTTTCCAAATCGACAACGGTGTCATCCAGCCTGAATTCATTTGCTGCCTTTTGATTTCTTCTTAAAACGACATGGATGCGAGCGATGAGTTCCACCGCTTCAAAAGGCTTGACTATATAATCTTCCGCTCCGATCTCCAAGCCATGTACTTTATCCGTAATCGTATTTCTTGCTGTTAAGAAGATTACCGGCACGTTTCGTTTCACAATATCCTGTACGATTTCAAAGCCGTCTCTGCCCGGCAACATCACATCTAGAATGACTAAATCGATTCGTGTCTCATTTAATATTTGCGAAATGTGATCCCCACAGTACAATTGGACATACTCATGCCCCACCATCTTTACATTTACGGCAACCAAATCGTTTATTGCCTTTTCATCATCTACAATTAGTATTTTCGCCACAAGAACACACCTCATCGCAATGATAGCAATTCTGTAATTGAAAGTTATCATAGAGTTGTAAAACTTTAATATAGAAAGGCAGCTGAACTTCATTTGCCAGCTGCCTTTACGTAATTGTTATGGAACTATCGATCTCCGTTAATTGAGCGAGAATCCGTGTGTCGCTAACTCCTACTTTGATATCGGATATGTTTTTGAATAACCCTATTAATCCTAATCCGATTATATCTTTGCAAACAAATTGGATACAGATTGGCTATGATATTTAATACTGTAAAAAATAAAAGAAATATTATATCCGAAACACCATCAATAAAAATAATCATTCTGACCTGATACGCTAAAATGACAATAACTATGATGACGTGTGCCATTTCACTCTTTCTGGTTCGCTTCTCGAAATCGATTAGCCCATCTATTGAATTTTCCTTAATAAAATAGTTTTTAAATGGCCTTTCATGTCTTCTTTTCTTGGCTAAATTAAGCAAAAACTTTTTAAACCACTTTACCCCTATATTTTCATATATTTTTCCATCACGTTCAAATTTTTTAATACCAAAGTAATTATCATTAAATATTTTATCTAATAAATTCAATATTTATTTCCACCGCCTTAAAACAATTGTTTCTTCACTATCCCGCCCGTTAGCGTAGCAATAAAAAACGGCTGTCGAAGCAACCGCCTAATTAGGCTATCGAACCCGTGCTAGTGCCACTTGTCTAAATCTCGTAAAAACGTTCCATCACAATATAATCTTTACCGCTTTTACTAAAGGTAGTTCCCGTTTTGGAAAGTCCAAATTTTTCATAAAATGATGCTTTGTCTCTTCTGGCATTACAATAAACCCGCTTCATGCCTTTGCGTTCAGCTTCACCGAGAACGTAGTTCAGGAGTTTACTTCCATAGCCCTTATTTTGATGAGAGGCTAACGTAGCAAATTTTCTAAACTGGGCTTCAGCTCCACGAAAGAAAAGAGATACTACTGAGATAAGCTGTTTCCCTTCAAATAGACCATAGTGGGTCCCCTCGTCATCATCTATAAGCTTTACATAATCGAAATCCTTTTCCGGCCAC
Organism: Bathyarchaeia archaeon; assembly: GCA_035644815.1. Taxonomy (GTDB): domain Bacteria; phylum Bacillota; class Bacilli; order Brevibacillales; family Brevibacillaceae; genus Brevibacillus_F. The sequence goes on from DASQNU010000269.1 coordinate 61,527, forward strand.
ATTACCTTATGACGCAACTGCCAAGCCTGCTCTTTCTCAATAATCCTTATATCCAAGCACCATCAGACCTTTCATTACTAACTCAATTATCCCATTATTTCAATTTCCGTATTTCTTCTTCCAATTATCTCTCCACTCACTAAAACTCAATCCTGTTACTTCTTCCAATGTCTTACCATCCAATGAATAACATGCCCCAAGCAAACCCTCAACGTCAGGAAAGGAATAACCACCAATAACTTTACTTTCGGAAAGCATGACGTAAACATTGGTCTTAGTCTGAAATTCCTTTTCCAAAGGATGGTTCGAAACAGTGAAACCGTAGATATTTATTTCTTTTCCGAAGAACGCATCGGGCTCAATGTTCTGAACACCCCAAGTCTGTTGATATGGTATGGATTCAGTACCTCCGGAAAGTTTACTTTTTTCTAAAGTATAGCTATTAACCAGCCCTTTGTAAGAAACAATCGTGTAGCCATTTGCAATCACATATTGTTCCGCAGTTTGTTCATCGGCTGAAATTGCTTTATCATCACCTGAACTTTCTTTGCTGCAGCCAACCATAATCAGATACATGAAACCAATCAACATGAAAAATATTGAGAACCGCAAACAAATACCTCCATTCCCAAAAAATGGCTGGTGCTTATTTGACGAAAGCAAAGTAATAAAGTTACGTTATCCTGCCCGTAGTGTAGCAATAAAAAACGGCTGCCGAAGCAACCGACTTGTTACACGATCGTACTCGATAGTTGAGAAATTTAGTTAGCAAATACCCTTCGAAACTAGCTAGGTTCTTGTTCCGATAACGATGGTAGCATCCATTTCTTGGTCAGTTGCCACTTGCGGAGTTAACCCGTTGCGTCTGAAGATTTCGACGGTTAGTGGCACCTGTCGCTCACTGGTCTCGACCAATAAGTGACCACCTGGAATCAGCCAGAGTGCCGCCTCTGTCACCACTCGCCGCATAACGTCAAGTCCATCCTCGCCTCCATTAAGCGCCACTGGCGCTTCATATATTCTTGCTTCTGGGGGAAGCAACCGGATAGACTCGGTTGGTACATAGGGTACATTAGCGACTAGGATTTCAACACGGTTCCGCAATGTGGCGGGCAAGGGTTCATAAAGATCACCTTCATAGACGCGACCACCGGCGCTAGTGATGTTCCTATGTGCGCACCTTACAGCGACGGGGTCGATGTCCACTGCATGTAACTCGATCCGCTCTAAATTTGCGGCAAGCACGGCACCCAACGCGCCCGATCCGCAACACAGGTCCACCACTACGGCTCCTGACCGTGCCAGGGCGATAGCTTGGCGGACTAGAAACTCGGTACGTTGACGTGGTACGAAAACTCCAGTGTCCACAGCTATCCTCAGACCACAGAACTCCGCCCAACCAAGAATGTGTTCAAGGGGCAAGCCTGCGACTCGCCGGTTTACCATGTCATC
>DASQNU010000270.1:0-15290 GCA_035644815.1 Bathyarchaeia archaeon
CGATAGCCTTCTCCGCGTACGGTCTCTACTGCACCGTTTAGCGACAACTCTTTCAATTTCGCTCTGACCCTTGTCACGTATACATTCAACGTATTTTCATCCACAAATTGCTCATCCCACAGCTTTTCCAACAGCCGCTCACGACTCACCACCCGTGGGTACTGGCTCATGAGCAGATCCAGAAGCAATGCTTCCTTCTTGCTGAGCTCCACCTTTTGCTGATCACGGGTAAGCTCCATGCGCTCCGGATACAGCACCAAGCCTTCCACTTCGACCGTACGCTCCTTTTCCTGATTGGCGTACATGCCATATGCGCGTCGCAGTTGACTCCTGATTTTCGCCAGCACCACATCGTAATCAAATGGTTTGGTGATATAATCGTCCGCACCGTTCTCCAAGGCCATGACTTGATCCATTTTGCTTTCCCGTGCCGAGATGAATAGAATCGGGCAGTTTGACAGCATACGGATCTGCCTGCACCAGTAAAAGCCATCGAATTTCGGCAAATTTACGTCCATCAGCACCAGCTCGGGCTGATTCAATTGGAATACGTCCAGCACCTTGTCAAATTGAGTAACAATAGTAGTGCGATATCCATACTTCTCCAGCTGTGTCTGCAGAAGCTGTGTGATTTTCGGGTCATCTTCTACGATCATGATCGAGGACATAAACGGTACTCCTCTCTGCTAGCAGTGCACCTCATCTAGGATGATGCTCTTTTATTCAACCGTTGCCGCAAGATCTGGATCGCGCGATAATGGATGATTTTCACCGCTGCTTCGCTTTTACCCAGCTCTTGTGCGATCTGATACATGCTTTTTTCTTCCTGATAGCGTAGCCGGATGACTTGGCTTTGCGCTTCGTTTAGCTTGCCAACATACTTCCACATCATCGCATTGATTTCTTCCTTGACGACCTGTTCCTCTGGCAATTGACGCTCATCCACCTGGAATGAGTGGAACCATTGCGTCTCTGCCGGAAACTCCCGCTGCTTGCGGCGATAATCGATCAAGGTGTTGCGCGCGATGGCAAACAGCCATGCACCGAATGGATATTTTCCATTATACTGCTCTCTTTTGGAAAATGCTTTAATGAAGACGGTATTCGTCAAATCTTCCGCATCCCAGCCATTCGACATACGCGCTCGGAAATAATTGCGGATTTTCGCGACATATTCTTTGTATATTTGATCATTGGTCGGTTTTACGCTCATTGCATTAGCCATTGTACATTACTCCCATTTTCATGCCTTTGTTATCACAAATTGTAGGGGAGAAAGATGTCGGCTACTATCGGAGAACATTTCAGCTTTCTTACAGTTTTGTAAGGTAGTTCGTTTGTGTTGTACATTGTGGTGAGGGAAGGGAAAAACGGGCCGGGCTGCGTTCTTGCCACACCCGCAAGGGAGTGTATACTGTCCGGTTCCGCTGCCAAAAACGGTACGTCGCGCAAAAGGTTTCGAGGAAGCTTATTCAACCGATGGGGTTGCGCGACAAACGCGTACCATTTTTGGCAGCTCCACCTCAGCAGATGTGACAAAGACTCCGCCCGTCCCGTTTTTCCCTTCCTCTCGTGGCGAATGCTTTAAACCCGAATTGGCTAAAAAGCAAAGTCCTGGCCCTGCGAAGCGGACAATCCCCGCTTGCAAAGAGAAAAACCCCGCTAATGTAGCAGGGCTTTCACTAAATCCATATTTACAGCAAACCAATCCGTTTAAAGATCGTATCCACATGCTTCAAATGATAGGAATAATCAAAGCAATCATCCAACTCTTCTGTGGTCAAGAGCGATTTGACCGTCTCGTCTTCACCAATAATTTCACGGAAGGAGCGTTGCTCTTCCCACGCTTGCATCGCGCGAGGCTGCACCGTATCGTAAGCTTTTTCGCGGCTCAGTCCTTTGTCGATCAGCTTTAGCAGCACTTGCTGTGAATAAATCAGGCCGAAAGTACGGCCCATATTGCGCTTCATGTTTTCAGGGAAGACCGTCAAGTTTTTCACGATGTTCATGAAGCGGCGCAGCATGTAGTTAAGCAGCATCGTTGCATCAGGCAGGATAACCCGCTCTACGGAGGAGTGGGAAATATCGCGCTCATGCCACAGCGGCACGTTTTCATAAGCAGACAGCATATGACCGCGGATCACGCGGGATAGACCGGAAATGTTTTCACAACCGATCGGATTGCGCTTGTGCGGCATCGCCGACGAACCTTTTTGTCCCTTCGCGAATGCTTCCTCGACTTCGCGCATTTCGCTCTTTTGCAAAGCGCGAATCTCCGTCGCAAACTTGTCCAGCGATGTGGCGATCAGAGCCAGTGTCGCCATGTAATGGGCGTGGCGATCGCGCTGCAACGTTTGGGTGGAAACAGGTGCTGGTGCCAACCCGAGCTTCTCGCATACATATTCCTCGACAAAAGGATCGATATTGGCATACGTGCCAACCGCACCAGAGATTTTGCCCACGGCGATCTGCTTTTTCGCATCACGGAAGCGCTCCAGATTGCGTTTCATTTCCTCATACCACAGCGCCATTTTCAGGCCAAACGTAGTCGGCTCGGCATGGACGCCATGCGTGCGGCCCATCATGACTGTATCCTTGTGCTCGCGTGCTTTATCGGCAAGGATGACGATGAAATCTTCCAAATCCTTTTCCAAAATAGCATTGGCTTGGAGGAGCAGGTAGGAAAGTGCGGTGTCGACCACATCTGTAGAAGTCAGACCGTAGTGCACCCATTTTTTCTCATCGCCTACCAACGTTTCCGATACGGCACGGGTAAAGGCAACCACGTCATGACGGGTCTCTTCTTCGATTTCATAGATTCGTTTGATATCAAAGGACGCATTTTCTCTCAGTTTGCGTACATCCTCCGCCGGAATGACTCCCAGCTTTGACCATGCCTCGCACGCGAGAATCTCCACTTCAAGCCAAGCGCGAAATTTATTTTCTTCCGTCCAGATTGCTCTCATCTCTGGTCGTGAGTAACGTTCGATCATTGGGTAACCTCCACCTTGTTCCATATTTGCAGGTCATCGATCATGGCCAGTGCCTCTTCGGTTGTGTCAGCCAATACGTTCAGATGCCCCATTTTTCGTTTTTCCTTGCTTTCTTTCTTCCCATACAGATGAAGCTTCGCGGTCGGCGGGAGCTTTTCCGCCATGGCGAGTGTCCCTTCCATGTGCTCTCCTAGGATATTAACCATGACGACAGGGGAAAGCAACCGGGTCGAACCCAGCGGCAAATTGCAGACCGCCCGCAAATGCTGTTCGAACTGCGAAGTCACACAAGCATCCATCGTATAATGCCCGGAATTATGCGGTCTTGGCGCCAGTTCGTTTACATAGAGACGCCCATCCGCAGTCACGAACATCTCGACGGCGATCAGACCGACTACCTCCAGCCGTTCCGCGATCTGTTCGGCAATCTGTTTGGCCCGCAGCTCAATCTCAGCAGAGATGCGTGCCGGGACAATCGACAGATGCAGGATATTGTGAACATGTACATTCTCAGCCACTGGAAACGTGCTGATCTCACCAGACAAGCTGCGCGCGGCAATGACGGAAACTTCCTTGTTAAAAGGAACGAATTGCTCGACGATCAGCTCAACACCCGCTTGGGAAAGCTCCGCATACGCCTGCCCCAGCTCTTCATGCTGGCGCAGCACCCATTGTCCTTTTCCGTCATAGCCGCCTGTCGCTGTCTTCAACACAGCAGGCAAGCCCAATTCATCAATGGCCGCCTCCAAATCTTGCAATGAAGCTACCACGCGAAACGGAGCGACGGGAATGCCCATATCCTGAATCGCCGTTTTTTCCTTGATGCGGTTTTGCGTGATGCGCAGCAAGCGGCTTCCCTGAGGAACAAACGATTTTGTCTCCAAAATTTCCGCCACTGTAGCATCCACATTTTCAAATTCATACGTGATCAGATCACTTTTTTCTGCCAGCTCCAAGGCCGCCTTTGCATCGTGATAGTCCGCGATGATCTGTTCATCAGCGATCTGTCCGCAGGGAGCATCCGGTGTTGGATCCATCGTCAGAAAGCGATACCCCATCGCTCTGCCAGCTAGCGCGATCATTCTGCCGAGCTGTCCGCCGCCTAAAATCCCGATCGTTGCTCCTGGCTTGATTACCGGTTGCCGATTCATGCCAGATCACTGTCCTTCAGCACTTTTTCTTTTACCGCTTCTCGTCTAGCCACGAAACGTTGCTGGATCTCGGGGTACTTGATGCCCACAATTTGCGCGGCCAGAAGTCCAGCATTGATCGCTCCCGCTTTGCCGATCGCCACGGTAGCCACGGGAACACCACCGGGCATCTGCACGATGGATAATAGCGAATCTAAACCATTTAAAGTAGAAGACTTTACCGGGACGCCGATCACCGGAAGCTCCGTCTTGGCAGCCACCATCCCCGGAAGATGCGCAGCTCCGCCTGCTCCCGCAATTATGACATCAAGACCTCTCGTTTTGGCGGTTTGTGCATACTCAAACATCAAGTCAGGTGTCCGATGTGCAGACACGACTTTTTTCTCATAAGGGATTTCTAATTCATCCAGAATCAGACAGGCCTCTTTCATCGTTTCCCAATCTGAGGTACTGCCCATGATCACACCTACTACGGGTGCTGTCATTTTGTTTCCCCCTCACACCTTATTTCGCATTACCAGTGTAACAGGGGGAAAGTTTGACTGTCAATGAAATGACGAACATTTCTATATGGCAAATCCATAACGTTCGTGATTATTACTACTGCCTCGAAAACTTATCTTTTCCTTTTGCTTTCCACGCTTCCGCTTCTGTTAGCTTCTCTTGCTTTAGATGCAGCCAGTAGTCAAAATAAGGCGTTGCATCTCCCCCAGACACATCCGAAAAGATCTGCACCACATCTTCCCCGCGGCCTTGTCCATATTGATGCTGCTCGACATATTGACACAGTGCCGCATGAACGGCATCCTCACCCCATGCCTCGCGCAGATCCCAGAGCATCGATGCAGCCCGTGAGTAAACCAGCTCGCTGTAGCTTTGCCAGGTTGGAAACAAAGGGAGCGGCTGCCAGACGGAAAGTCCTTGTTCACTGTATTGGCTGGCAGCTTTCGCTTGCGCCTTGCGCATCTCTACATACTTGGCTCCCAGGTCGGGGGAATCGCGGTAAATGAACGCCATCGTAGCATAATCCGTCAGCCCTTCATCCACCCAAGCCTCTCGCACTTCATCGTTTCCGACCAACCCGTAAAACCACTGATGGGCTGTTTCATGCGCGACGACAATTGTCCCATAATCACGCCGTTCTTCATAATAACCGCCCTCTATAAAAACAATGCCGGGATATTCCATCCCCCCAAAAAATCCACCTGTTTTCACAACGTCGTATTCCTCATACGGATATGGGGCGAATTCTTCTCCGTAGTAGGCCAGTGAACGTACCGCTGTCTCATGCATTCGCCTGACCTGCTCCAGATCGTCGCCTTCCTGCCACCAGGTGCGGACCAGCGTATCTCCCGCTTGTGTGGACAGCTCCCGGTACGTCCCATCCATCACGACCATGGCAAAATCCCGAACGTTTCTCGCGTCCAGCTCATAGCGCTTGCCGCCGCTAGGGCGCCATTCTGTCATCACCGCCTTGCTTTCCAGACCAGTGCTCGCCAATTGATAGCCGCTAGGTAGCGTCACCGTCACATGATAATCCGCGATATCGCTATAAAACGGGTCGCCCATTGGATAATAGGGATCCAAATGCCAGCCAGCCGCATCCTTGATAGCCAGGATCGGCAGCCAGTTTCCCAGCCAGATGGCGTGATCATTATAGGAGATCCTTCCGTCGTTCAACGGGACGATCAGCTCGAACTGCATATCGATTTGACGTACCGGATGATCTTTTCGACCAACGCCCAAGGGCACCTCCAGAATCGTACGATCTTCGCCGATTCGAGCCGCTGTTACCGCTTGTCCATCCACGAGGACTTGTCCAATCATCATTTTGCCAGGTTGCCTGTCCTCCCCGAGCAAATAATCCCACTTCGCCCCCGTCAATCTCTTCTCGTTTTCAAATGCATTGGGATATAGGTGGAAATACGCTTTCTCCTGCAGTGTCGCCGGAAACTGTACATGCAGCTTGCCCGTTACCCGGTGGTTCTGCGGGTCCACCTGCACATCCGCTGTATAAATGGTTGTCGCATCTGGTATATCGGGCAATGTTTTCGCCTGATACACTGGTGCATGCGCTGTGAATGCCTCTGGTAAATAGGTCAGGCAGGATATTACGACAAACGCTAAACCGGCTACCGCCAGCAATCGCTTCATTCCTTTTCCCCCATCTTGGCATTGTCATTTTCTTTACTATTACAAATATGTACAAATTGGACAAGAATGATTAGGAAAACTTGGTTCTGGGGGGGCAAATACGAAAAAAAGCCGCCCCTTTTTTCGGAGCGGCTTGTGCCTACTAGTCCTATTCACGCAGCCATATAAAGTATGCCAGGAAGACGAAGAACAGTACATACATGACTGGATGAACTTCTTTGCCTTTTCCTTTGAACAGCTTGGTGATTGGATACACGATAAAGCCTGCTGCAATTCCTGTCGCAATACTATAGGTGAGCGGCATCATCAGGATCGTCAAGAAAGCAGGCAACGCTTCTTCCATCTCATCCCAAGCAACCTTTGTCATGTGGGAAGCCATCATGACCCCTACGATCACCAAAGCCGGTGCAGTGACAGCCGAGGTAACCACCGACAAGAGCGGGAAGAAGAACAGCGCGAGCAAGAAGCAAACACCGGTAACCACCGAGGTAAATCCGCTTCGTCCGCCTGCCGCAACCCCTGCAGCCGACTCGATGTAGCTAGTCGTTGTAGAAGTACCCAATACAGAACCTGCCAGACCAGCAATCGCATCGGAAGCAAGCGCACTCCCCGGACGAGGAAGCTTGCCGTCTTTCAGCAGGCCCGCCTGTGCGGATACACCCAGCAAAGTACCTGTCGCGTCAAAGAAGTCTACAAACAAGAAGGTAAAGACAACAATCAGCATTTTTACGCTGAACAATGTACCGAAATCAGTCAGGTACGGGAACGCAGCACCAAAAGTTGGAGCGAGGCTTGGCGGTGCTTCAAAGATTTTCGCTGGAAGTTCAACCAGTCCAAACACCATCCCAACCACTGCAGTAATTAACATCCCGTAAAAAATACCTGCGTGTACTTTACGAGCAACCAAAATTCCGGTGACAACCAGTCCAAAAACGGCCAACAATGCATTTTTCACACCGAGAATCTCTTCCGGCTTCATTCCCTCTTGGAATGTCAAGTGACCGAGCGCCACAGTCGTTGCTTCACTACTGACGACAATCCCTGCATTTTTAAGACCTACAAACGCGATAAACAATCCAATCCCTGCAGATGTAGCAAATTTGAGCCCTTGTGGAATGGAGTTAATGATCGCTTCACGAACCCCAGTAAACGATAGAATCAAGAAAATCGTGCAAGACACGAAAACGCCGGCCAATGCTTGCTGCCAAGGAATCCCCATTGTCAGCACTACCGTATACGTAAAGAATGCATTCAAGCCCATACCAGGAGCTTGCGCGATCGGCAAACGTCCGACAAACGCCATGACCAGCGTACCGATGGCTGCGGCCAATGCGGTCGCGGTAAATACCGCGGTAAATGGCGGATACTGTGCTTTTACCTCTGGCGGCAAATCCGCTCCGCTGAGAATGAACGGGTTAACGGCCAAAATGTAGGCCATCGCCAAAAAGGTGGTGATCCCCGCGATGATTTCTTTGCGATAATTGGTGCCTAGCTTATCAAATTCAAAATATTTTCGCACCTGTTTTCCCTCCAACAATGTTCGTGTACGAAAAAGAAAAAGCCGAGGCATCCACAAGCCTCGACCACCAAACAAGAACATTCGGGAATAACAATAAAAACAAATAAAAGTGCTACGCTTCCCCAAAGTATCTTGTCCGTAGTCGGGTTATTTGCGGCAACCCTGTAGAGACTCCCGAGCCATATTCCCGGGAATATACGAACTTTCCTTTTTTCGTTTCCTTGGAGAAGTGTAGCAAGAAAAAATGGCTTTGTCAACACAAAACACGAACGTTCGTTATTGACACCATTTTAATATACGGTTTTTCTTATTCCCATTCAATTGTCGCAGGCGGTTTGGAGGTAATATCGTAGACGACCCGATTCACATTATCCACTTCGTTGACGATTCTCGTGGATATTTTCTCCAAAACATCCCAAGGTATACGCGCCCAGTCCGCTGTCATTCCATCAATGGACGTCACAGCACGGATGCCGACCGTGTAGGAATACGTACGCACATCGCCCATGACCCCTACGCTCTTCATGTCAGGCAGCGCGGTGAAGTATTGCCAGATTTCACGATCAAGCCCAGCCTTCGCAATCTCTTCGCGCAAGATCGCATCCGATTCACGAACGATCTCCAGCTTATCCTCGGTCACTTCGCCCAATACACGAATGGCCAGACCTGGACCCGGGAATGGCTGTCTCCAGACGATTTCATCCGGTAAGCCCAATTCGCTTCCCAGCTTGCGTACCTCATCCTTGAACAAGGTCTTCAGCGGTTCGATCAAGGTAAATTTCATATCTTCCGGAAGACCGCCTACATTGTGGTGAGACTTGATGGTATGGGCAGTTGCGGTACCGCTCTCCACGATATCCGTGTACAGCGTACCTTGTGCCAGGAAGTCCATATCCTTCAATTTGGCTGCTTCTTCGTCAAACACGTAGATAAATTCATTTCCGATGATTTTACGCTTTTTCTCTGGATCGCTTACGCCGCGCAGCTTATCCATGAAACGCTCACGGGCATCGATTTTGATGACTTTCATCGAGAATTTCTCGGCAAACGTGGCCATTACCCCTTCTGCCTCACCTTTACGCAAAAGACCATGATCCACGAACATGCACGTCAGCTGATCCCCGATCGCTTTATGGATCAGCGCCGCCACCACGGAGGAGTCTACACCGCCGCTGAGTGCGCACAGGACTTTTCTGTCTCCAACCGTATCCCGGATCCGCGCGATCTCATCATCGATAAAGGTGGTCATGCTCCATTCACCTTTACACCCGCAAATATTGAATAGGAAGTTTCCAATAAATTCGCTTCCTTTTACGGTATGACGAACCTCTGGGTGAAATTGCACCCCATACAGGTTGCGCTCTGGGTGGCTGATTGCCGCTACCGGACATGCTTCGCTAACCGCATCGATCTGGAATCCGCTCGGCAGCTTTACCACTTTATCCGAGTGGCTCATCCAAACAACTTCCTGTGCCTCCCATTTGTCATACAGACCATGAGCGTTTTGCAGACGAATGTCAGCTTTACCATATTCACGCACACCTGCTCGTTCCACTTTTCCTTGCAGCAGATGGGTCATCAATTGCATCCCATAGCAAATTCCCAAAATCGGCACGTTCAAGTCAAAAATAGCCGGATCTACCTGAGGAGCGCCCTCTTCATACACGCTTGCTGGACCGCCCGAAAAAATGATTCCGGCAGGCTGGAGCTCCTTCAGCTTTTCAATCGGTGTGTTATACGGCAACAGCTCGCTGTATACCCCTAGATCACGTACACGGCGTGCAATCAATTGATTGTACTGTCCTCCGAAATCAAGTACGACTACCATTTCCATTGGCTTGTCCATAATGTCCTCCTCATTCGTCTCTTCCTACCAATAATACAAAAAAAATGGGACTGCCTCCTCCAAAACACAAGGAGACAGCGACCCAGTTTTTGTACCTTCGCACGAACCAGTTTACCCTCTCCTCGTAGTCGCCCGATTTAACGGTCAGGCGGTAGAAACTTTCAGGCCGTATTCCTGATATTATACGAGGTATTTATCCATTGATGGACATTCTAGCAGACCGCGGGTAAATCTTCAAGGCTTCATTTGTTGCGAAAGTTGGTCAATCATTTTGTTGGCAATCGCACGCGCCCGTTCGCCAATATCTTTGTAGCCATACAGGGCACGTTCAAAGAGTTGCGTCAAATAGAACAGATCCTGCCGTTTGTCGCCGGAAATGGACAGGCGATTCACATACTCCCGCAATGTTTCGCCAGGATGGCGCCTCGCCACGACATGCTCAAACATGCTGAGCAATACTTGATATTTTTGAGAAAAATTCTGTTCCTGGTACGTGGCCATCTTTCTTTGCAGCCACCATACGAAAATCCGTCTTCTGCGTTGCCAACCCATAAACAGTGCTGCACCCACAAGCACGAGAATCACTGTAGGTACCGGCCATGACACGCTTTGACCGCTGCCGATATTTAGATCGTCTTCCTCCATGCGTTCCTCGCGGCCATCCCCTCGATCGTTTGTCTGCGGTTGATTGACAGACGATGTGGCAGGCACATTTTCAAGCTCCGTAAACAAGTCATATTTGACTCGCAGCGGAGAGAGGAACGAGCTGGTTGCTTCAAAGGGAACCCAGCCATACTGCGGGAAATAGACTTCCACCCAGGAGTGGGCATCACGGTTGCGCACTTCGATAATTTCATTGCCCTGTGCGTCATCCCCGACATCCGTTCCTGTGGCAAACCCTTTCACCCAACGTGTAGGAATTCCGATCGAACGCAGCATGACCGCCATCGAGGTGGAAAAGTGGTCACAATAGCCGCGGAAGCTCTCAAACAGAAACTGGTCAACGAAGTCCTGCCCCTGCTCCGGTACAGGTACATCCTCGGTTTCATACTTATATTGCCCACTGCGCAAAAAGCTTTCAATCGCCCGTGCCTTCTCATAAGGAGATTTGGCATCCTTGGTCACCTGCAAGGCCAATTCGCGAACGCGCGGAGGCAGTTTTTCCGGGAGCTGTAGGTAACGATCACGAATCTCCCGCGGATAATCGGTTCCTGCCGCCACCATCTGTTTCTCGCTGATGATTGGTACCTCTGCCGTGACCTCATAGCTGTACAGCTTCATCAGCAAGGTGTTCGGTACGATCAATGTCTGATTTGCGGACGTCCGATTCTCTGCGTTATCGGTGATATACATCTGAATCTTACCATCACGCACTTCGAGATTCTCATATTCTTTGTCATACATAAGCGTTGCATTCGTAGGAGTATACCCCGTCAACTGCTTGATTTGCCCCGGGTAAAAAATGGTCGGAAACTGCTCGCTACGAAATTCCAAGGAAGCTTTGACTTCCTTCATTTCCATTCCGCTATACAAGATATCCTTCCACTGATAGCTTTTCGGATCAAGGATCGGTTCATGCTCGCGATCCCCTTTTTGCCAGCCCCATCCCGTGTAAATATCCTTTGAATCTCCCCGCCAATACGTCTTTTCATTCGTGGTTGCCGTGAAAATCAGGGAGTTGTCCTGAATGAATGGTCCGCCTAAGCGATTATCGTTGTTATCATAGCCGACCTTTTTCATATAGGTGGTGCCAGTCCCATCCCCACCTGTAAAATACGCGATCGGATCCGGCCAGCTGGCTGCTTTTTTCGGCGCCCCATACGCCACCCCTACCGTCAGTGAGATGATCAAGATAGGAGCCAGCAGGGATTTGACATAGGAAAAGCGACTGCGGTTGTTCCCCGTCATCCATTTATCCAGAGAGGAAATATGAATGACCGCCAAGAGCAGAAAACCATAAATCAACGTGCGGATAATCGCCCCATCCGCCTCATAAGGCATAAACGTATCGAGCACAGCCAAATACGCCTCGCTGATAAACACAAACCACAAGCCTTGGCGCTGTTCCAGAACCAGGTAGGAGAGGAGTGAGACCATCAACATGAGCATCAGGTAAAAAAGCGCATTACGTGATACCGGAGACATCTCCACCCAGTTTTGCTGAAACGCCAGAGGCAGATCAGCCTGCAAACGGATCAGCAGCTCTTTGATCCATTCCGTATCAAAAAAAGGAGTCACAAAAAAGTTGTCATGCAACAACCACAGAATCCCGAGCATTTTCAAGACAAAGGTAAGCGATCGCCATTTTCCGATCATATCAAGCAGCAAAGCTCCACCCAGGATATACATAAATACGGACAAATCAGCCGTATCCGTAAGCGCTGGTAATGGCAGCAGCCACTCACGCAAGAGGAGGAAAAGAAAAAGCGCGGCAAGCCAGTCAAGGAGCCTCGTCTGTCGTAAAAAACGTGCAGTCATGACCCTATGCACCTCCAATCCGCTTTACATCTTCATACTCTGTCAGGTGAACCGATTGACATATAATTTTATTGGCCTTCAGCATCTGCAATGATTTTGTGATTTCCAGCGGCAAATTCGCTTCCTTATGCACATAGAAAAGCTGGACGCTCCTTCCGCCGTTTGCCAGCTCCAACAACCGAGCCAACATCTTTTTCTCTAAGGAAGGAGTAATTACGGTGATCGTTACACCCTGTGAGTATTCCAACGATTCTCGGCCAAGCAGCCGGGAGAATGACTCCTCCCCTTCTGGCATGACCCGTGCTAATTGGTCAAACACCCGGAAAAAGTGGGAATGCGAATGTGCCGGTGGTATGTGGACGCGTTCTTTTTGGAAAGTAATCAAACCGTAATGATAGTTTCTTCTGCTCGTGTAATTGACGAGACTTGCTGTCAGACTTACGGCCACTTCAAACAATTTATTGTCATCCTGCTGGTAATGATCCTTTTCCACATCCAGAAAGAAGACAACCTGATTCATCGCTTGGTGTTCGAATTCCTTTGTCTTCAACCCATGTCCACGGGCCGAAGCACGCCAATGTATTTGCGTTAGACGATCGCCTCGTTGATACTCACGTACCCCACGCACTGCCGCCACATCATCCGATCTCCGATGCGTGACATGCACGTTACCGCTCATCCGTCCGTCCCCCGTTGGCCAATGGGTAATTTGCCGATAAGCTGGATAGACCAAGAAATCATTGTGCAGCGGAAAGATTTTTGTCCTTTCGATAAATCCGAAAAAGTCCCCGCCTCTTACTTCACAATCCGTCAATTGGTACCACCCACGTGGCAACGACGGTATCACATACTTCATTTCGATTTCGCGTTTGAACCATGGATAGATGACTTGCCGATGTGGATGATAGTACCCCGCAATTTTATCGGGCAGCGGCTCGATTACCATATTCCAGCCAAACGGAAACCAGAATCGCCTCCGCATGCGAAGGGTTACAATAATATTCTCTCCATCTTTTAGACGATTTCGATCAATCTCTCGCGTCACATGCAGACCGGTAAACATCAAAGCATACGCCAGGATCTGATAAAGGATAAATACCAAGCTGCTGTAAAACAGAAACCAGCTGGCAAATCCACCTTGAAATTTTGCGAATGCATAAGTAATAACCAGCATGAGTGCGATCTTCACTTTGCCATATTTTTGCTGTTTCATCGATTTATGCACCGCCTTAGCTGATTGGCACTCGGGTCTCAGCCAACACTCCTGCCACCAAACGCTCAACGGATGCGCCTTCCAGACGCGCTTCCGGTTTGAGAATAATTCTATGCAAGAAAGTAAGGGGTGCGAGCTCTTTCACATCATCAGGAATCACAAAATCTCTCCCCCGAACAAATGCCAATGCTTGTGCAGCACGGAATAGAGCCAGCGCCCCCCGCGGACTTACCCCCAGGTACACGTTTTGATGTTCTCTTGTCTTTTTGCAGAGACGTACAATGTACTCCTTGATTCCTTCGCTCACATTAATCGTTGCTACCTGCTGCTGCAGGGCGTACACTTCTTCACTGGTCAGGACCGGCTCCAGATTGGTGATTGGATTTTCTCCCCCGAACCGGGTAAGGATGGCCATCTCTTCTTCGAGTGTTGGATACCCTAAACGCAGCTGCAGCAGGAATCGGTCTAATTGCGCCTCAGGCAACGGGAAAGTACCTTCATACTCTAGCGGGTTTTGCGTGGCCATCACGAAGAACGGCTTTGCCAGCTCATAGGTCATACCATCCACGGTGACAGAATGCTCTTCCATCGCTTCCAAAAGTGCGGATTGCGTCTTTGGTGAAGTACGGTTGATTTCGTCGGCCAAAATCACATTTGCGAAAATCGGACCTGGCCGGAACTCAAATTCCATCGTTTTTTGATTAAAGATAGAAACCCCGGTTACATCTGTTGGCAATAAATCAGGGGTAAATTGAAGGCGCTTAAAGTCTCCTCCGATCGAACGGGCCAAGGAGCGTACCAACAAGGTTTTTCCAACCCCTGGTACATCCTCGAGCAGCACATGTCCTTTCGCAAGCAGAGCGACCACGCTAAGCTCAATAACTTGTTTCTTTCCTATCAATACTTTTTCAATATTATTGATTAACCTTTCAATCATTTGATGTGGTTGATCTAGCTTCATCGTGCTCATGAAACACATCTCCTGTTCCGGTTGGATTCGTACGATTCGGGTATATCCCTACGTTACTGGATGATCGGATCGAGTGACAAGGAAAATATTATTAATATTTGTAAAATTTAAATTTTGATCAAAGCAGATACTAACATTTTCACAAAAGATACAACAGATGTCAAAAAAGAGCAGGGGTATCCCTACTCTTTGAACTGCATAGATGGCGTGCCCTGAGAGATTCGAACTCCCGACCTTTTGATTCGTAGTCAAACGCTCTATCCAGCTGAGCTAAGGGCACCTATTCTGAATGATGCAATTTTCGAAGTTGTAATGGAGCGGACGACGGGTCTCGAACCCGCGACCTTCGCCTTGGCAAGGCGACGCTCTACCAATTGAGCTACGTCCGCAAAGCATGAGGTGTATCACTCATAATAAAAGGCTTGCCTTATCGCAAACCCTAAAGGTTTATATGGTGCGGGTGAAGGGACTTGAACCCCCACGGTTGCCCGCCAGAACCTAAATCTGGTGCGTCTGCCAATTCCGCCACACCCGCATGTGACAATATTTATTCCCTAGTACTCTGACTCTATGTCCGAGGGTAGGTTGTTTGTAAAACTGGTGAGCCATGAAGGACTCGAACCTTCGACCCTCTGATTAAAAGTCAGATGCTCTACCAACTGAGCTAATGGCTCAAATAATGTAAATGGCTGGGGCACTAGGATTCGAACCTAGGCATGACGGAGTCAAAGTCCGTTGCCTTACCGCTTGGCTATGCCCCAAAAACAATGGTGCCGGCGATAGGACTTGAACCCACAACCCCCTGATTACAAGTCAGGTGCTCTACCAATTGAGCTACACCGGCAAATGTTTTTATGGACATATATGGTGGCTCGGGACGGAATCGAACCGCCGACACGAGGATTTTCAGTCCTCTGCTCTACCGACTGAGCTACCGAGCCTTAAGAAAATCTTCGCCCACCATTT
>DASQNU010000271.1:0-9455 GCA_035644815.1 Bathyarchaeia archaeon
AGCCGGGGCTGCCATGGTCGCGGTAATAATGTAGCACGGGATGGATGGCAATCCGAGGCCAAGGATAATCGAAGCCACCATGGTAAAAAACAGCGTCAGAAACAAACTCCCTTGCCCCATCATCAAGATAATATTCGCCAGCTTCAACCCAAAACCTGTCAAACTGAATACACCAACCGTAATGCCCACCGCCGCGCAAGCCACTGCCACACCGAGCGTGTCTCGTACACCCTGTTCCAATGCCTGTAAAATGTCACGAAAGCCCATTCTGCTTGATTTGCGGAAAGCGGCGATCACGATCGTAGCAAGAATCGTATAAAAGGCAACAATCGTTGGCGTATATCCCATAATAAGCAGGACAACCAGCATGATCAGCGGCAAGAGCAAGTGCCCCCGCTCCAGCAGCACATCCTTCACTTTCGGAATCTCATCTTTTCGCAACCCTTGCAAATTATCCCGGTCAGCTCTCAGATGCACCTGGACCAGCAGCCCAAAATAGTACATCAAGGCCGGTATGAGCGCCGCGGCCGCAATGCTGATGTACGAGACTCCCAATGTTTCCGCCATGATAAATGCAGCTGCACCCATAACAGGCGGTAAAATCTGTCCGCCTACTGCAGCGGTCGCTTCTACAGCCCCTGCAAAGTCACCTTTATAACCCACCCGCTTCATCATTGGAATGGTAAATGAACCGGTAGTCACTACGCTCGCAACTGCAGAGCCATTAATCGATCCATGAATGGCACTGGCTATAACCCCCACCTTGGCCGGACCGCCCTTGCTGCTGCCTGCCAATGCCAAGGACAAATCATTAAACAGCGTACCCATCCCCGACTTGGACAGAAAGGCACCGAAAATGATGAATAAGATGATAAACGAAGCCGAAACCGAAATGGCATCTCCGAAAATGCCTTCTGTCGTGACATACATATAGTTGAAAATGTCACTCAGCGTATATCCTCTGTGCGCAAAGTCACCCGGGAGATAGGCTCCCCAATAGGCATAAGCAATCGAGATAAGCGCCATGACGGTCAATTCCCAGCCCGCGATGCGCCGCGAAGCCTCCAGCACCAGCAGGCAGGTTATCGTCGCGAATAGGACATCCAACGCGGAGGGGATGCCCCCACGATTCACAATCTCCATATAGAAGAGAAATATATAACCTGCAGTGCCGACAGATAACAGCGCCAACACCCCGTCATAGAGTGCGAGCTTCTTCCGTGAAGCTTTCTTCCATCCTGGATAGAGCAAGAAAATGAGGCAGAGAATGATGGCTACGTGCAGCGAGCGGTGTTTTAACGTAACAATTGGGCCCGCGTAAGCCGTATAAAGATGATAAAGCGCAAACGCAACTGCGATAAAGGAAACGAAGAGCTGGAGCCATTTATTTTGAAAAAGGCGATATCCAGCCTCCTTATCGTATTCCTCCAAAATTGCCTGCGCCTTTGCTTCATTCTCCAGGACCTCTTGTTCATTCGGCAAGTTTCCCTTTGTTGCCAATTGCCATCACTTCCTTTCAGGTTAGGCTGTATAGGTAACGGCACCACCAAGGGCGCCATTGAACTTTCATTTCCAACGAGGTATCCAACGGCACATGCTCTGTCAGGACCCATGTGCTCTCCCCGACGGTTAGCTTATAGTCACTGCGGGAGATCAGATAAATCACACTGTTTCTTGTTTCACCCAATCCTGACACCTGTGCCCAGCCGTTTTCCACACGCATCGAGGCATGATCAAATTGCGCCGGCACTCCTGCCCCAAACGATTTGAACGCGGTCTGAACCAGTTTGATTTTTGCGGGCCATTCCACCTCATACGTTTCTTTCCATGGTGTCAGTTCGACTGAATGAACCCATTCCACGGTGACCTGTTCACGGAAACTCACCGGAATCATCGCTATCGCCCGATCCTCATGGTAATCGGACAGAATGAAAAAAGGTTGGGGCCCCACCAGGATGAGCCCCAACACAAGGAGGAACCATTTCCAACGATTGCTTTTCATGAGAACCCCCTATGGCAATCCCTTAATTCGCACCCGCTTCTTTCAAGTATTTTTCGGCTCCCGGATGAAGCGGTATCACGAGGTCTTTCCCCGCTTCCTTTACGTCGATTTCTTTTGCAGCGCTATGAGCATCTCGGAACGCATCCATGTTTTCAAAGAAAGTCTTGGTGATCTTGTACGCCTGCTCCTCAGAAAGGTCAGCACGAATCAGCATAATATTGCGAATCGCTGCAGTCGGCACTGGCTGTTCATTTTTATAGGTACCTGCCGGAATTTCCGCTTTCACAAAAAAAGGGAACTGCTGCGCCAGCTTGTCAATGTCAGCCGCTTGTATCGGAACGATCTCCACATCCTTGGTTGTCATCAAGTCGATGACTGTCGCATTAGGAAGACCGGACGTGACAAAGGCCGCATCAATTGCATTGTTTTTCAGCTGCTCGATCGCTTCCGCATAGGAAAGATAGTCAGGCTTGATATCGTCGTAAGTAATGCCGTGTCCATTCAGCACCATGCGCGCATTCACTTCTACACCGCTGTTTGGTGCGCCGACACCCACCCGCTTGCCTTTCAGGTCCGCAACCGATTTAATATTCCGATCCTTCAGCGTCACAATCTGTACGTAGTTCAAATAAAGTCCAGACATAGCCCGCAGATCCTTGATTGCCCCTGTCTCCTTAAAGTTTTCCTGACCGTTGTAAGCAAAAGAGACGACATCCGACATCGCAAAGGCCAAGTCAATTTTTTTCGCTTTCAACAGGTTCACATTCTCTACTGAAGCACCTGTCGATTGCACCGATGCATTATAGCCCAATTTCTCCTTGAAAACTTTGGCCATCGCGCCGCCAATGGTGTAGTACGGCCCGGAACTGCCGCCCGTTCCGATCGTCAGAAACTTTTGCTCTTCCCCGCTCGGAGCTGCCGTACTGCCTCCAGCACCGCCCGGAGTCGCGGAAGGCACCGGACCTCCACAAGCTGCCACAGTAAACAGCAGCATTAACGAAAACAAAATCGAACATAGCTTTTTCAAAACAAGTTTCCCCCTTCTCTTGTGCAAGCGCTTTCAATTCTCGGATATGTATAATTGCAAACTTTGTGCCAATCCATCCTCGTTCATTTATCAAGCGGATGCCTCAGCAAACATGAAAGATAGCGGAAAATTTTGCCGCTTGCCCCGGCATTTTTTTCTGGTCGAAGGATTATTTCTCTTCTCCGCAGTATTGCTTCAATTTATGCCGCAGCCCCCTCTCGCTGATCCCGAGAGTATGCGCTGTCTTTCGCCGATGTCCGCCGTTTTCCTCCAAGGTGTGCAAGATCAACAGCCGTTCCGCATCTTCCAGGGAGGTACCGACCGGAATATGGATTCCGTTTACCGCTTCTACTCGCTGCAAACGATCCAGCCTGTCCTGAAAAATGACCTGCGGGAGTTCCTCTTCTTCAATTAACTGGCCTCGTGAAAGAGCGACGGCATACTCCACCACATTGGCCAGCTCCCGCACATTCCCCGGGTACGAATAGTTGTACAGACGATTCATCGCTTTGGGAGAGCATGTTTTCCGCGGTTTCCCCATGCTGCTGGCACAGACCGTTAAAAAATGCTCGACCAGCGCCGGAATGTCCTCCCTACGCGCTCGCAGCGGCGGGGTATGGATCGGGATAACATTGATGCGGTAATACAGATCCTCGCGAAACGTGCCCTTTTTTACTTCTTCCGCTAGGTTCCGATGGGTCGCTGCAATGATGCGAATGTCCACTTCCCGCGGTTCCAGACTGCCCAACGGCATCACGACCCGCTCCTGCAATACTCGGAGAATCTTGGCTTGAAGCGCCAACGGCATTTCCCCGATCTCGTCGAGAAAGACCGTTCCACCGTGGGATTTCTCCAGCAACCCGACTTTCCGCTGCAGCGCACCGGTAAACGCTCCTTTTTCGTAGCCAAATAGCTCGCTTTCCAAAAGGGTCTCCGGAATGGCTGCGCAATTGATGACCGAGAAGGGAGCATACCGCCGATTTCCCTCCATATGAATCGCTCGGGCAACCAGCTCTTTCCCCGTCCCGCTTTCCCCCATGATCAGCACATTGGAAGGGATATCCTTCACACGCTCGATGACATCATACAGCTCACGCATAACCTGGCTGTTGCCGATCAGCCCTGCGTATGTGTTGCTTTGCCTGATCGCTTCACTCAGTTCCTTTACCTGTTGATTGAGATTTCTATATTCCAATGCCTTTGTCAGCAACACCCTGACCTCATCCAGATGGATAGGCTTCGAAATATAATGGAAAGCTCCAGCCTTCATGGCGGCCACCGAAGATTCGATCGTACCGTACGCGGTCATCATGATAACGGGTACCTCCGCATTAAGCGCTTTCAATTCATACAGCAGATCAAGACCACTGGTGGGGCCAAGGCTAAGATCCAGTAGAATACAATCAACAGTACTGTCTGACAGCTGGCGAAGCGCTGTCTCTCGATCTGTCGCCGTGCTTACCTGATATTCATCCTCCAAGGCAAATGTAAGGGAAGAGCAAATCGCAGGTTCGTCATCGATAATGAGCAGTTTTAACAACGTCATATCCCCCCTCAGTATGAGTTACGTCATCTGGCAGTCTGACGAAATGAAGCGTAAAGGTACTTCCTTGCCCGCACTTGCTGCGAACCTGAATGTCACCCCCGTGCTCGGCGATGATTTTTCGGCTCAAATACAGGCCTAGGCCGATGCCTTGCACCTTTGTCGTGTAAAAAGGTTGAAAAAGCTGGGCCATTTTCGCCTCGTCCATGCCTTCCCCTGTATCGCTTAGCTCCAGGACGATTCGCTCTCCGTCCTCCCGCAACTCGATACGCAGCCGTTTATGTGGATGATCAGTCATCGCTTCGATGGCATTCAGGACCAGATTGATCAATACCTGTTTTAACTGTCCTTTATCTCCGTTTACCCATACACCTGCTCGAACATCTGCCTGTACCTCGATCCCTTCTGTTGCCAATCTTCTGGCAAACAGGCCGATGACTGAGTCAATCAGCTTGCCGACGTCCACCCAGTCCCTCTCCCTTGGCTTGGTACGGGAATAATCGAGCAGGTCCTGTAAAATTTTATTCATTCGCTCTACCTCAGTCGGCACATAACGAAGAAACTCTTCGCGAAACCGTTGATCATCCACCTTTCGCGGCAGCATTTCCACAAAAGTCTTGATGGCAGTCAATGGATTGCGCAGTTCATGGGCGATACCTGCGACCAGCTGGCCAAGTGCACGCATTTTCTCCTGCGTGATCAAGCGTGCTTGCAACTGCTTTTGCTCGGTGCGGTCTTGCAGACTGATAATCCAGCCTGCAGGTTCACCGAATCGATTGAGGAACGCGGTGATGTAATAGTGCAGAACTCGATTCCCGCCTTGTTCCAGGAGAAACTCGCCTTCCGTTTGCTCCCCCACCTCAGGCAAAGCTTGGACAAAAGGCAAGTGCGGCAGTGTTTCGAGCAAAGTTCGGCCACCTGCTTGCTTGTCCAACTGCAAAAGCTCCTGGGCAACGCGATTCACCAGCGTAATGGTTTGCCGCGTGTCGACCGAGATGATTCCGGACTCCATGTTATCCAGCACCGTCCGTTGAAAGGACAGCATATCGGCCAGAGCGGCTGTTTGCCGGTTGACTTCTGCCTGCAACCGTTTGTTCCAGAAAAAAATGAACAGTAAACCCATGAACACTGCGCCTACGAGTGCTGCCAAACCAATCACTGTTTTTTTCCAAATGTCAGTCAGATGCGTCGAATACGGCTCAAAATAATGGCTGTAAATACTGCTGTAGGTACCGTCCCGATAAATCATGGCCAACCCTTCATTCAGATCATGAAGCAAAGCGACGTTTCCTTCCTTCACTGCGAAGGCATAGTCAGTAGGGTTCATCATGCCTGAGCGCATCTCGAACTCATCCCAGCGATTGGCTTTGCGCAGCGTCAGTTCTGCCGTCCAGCGATTGCCGATGAAGGCATCCGCCCGGTCTATCATCATGTAATGCAAGGCTTCCGGCTCCGAAAATGCAACGAGTGTTTTTACTCTTCTGACACTTTCCGTCAGTTCCAGTGCTGTCCCTCCCCGATGAACGGCTACGACCTTTTCCTTCAGATGATTCATCGTTTGAATGGTGGAATTGGTCTTGGGAACGATGAGTACATCCGACATCGTAAAATAAGACTCCGTAAAATCAAACCATTCATCACGAGCGCTGGTATACTTCATACCCGCTACTACATCTACCTTGCCCGTGCGGAGCAGTTTGATCGCTTCTTCCCAATCAACCGGTACGTACTCCAGCTCATATCCGCTTTGGGCTGCTACCGCGCGCAGCAGGTCCAGGCTGAAGCCCGTCATGTTATTGTTCTCATCTTGCAGGGAAAAGGGCGGAAGATTGCGATCAAAGGCAACTCGCAGCACCTTCGCCTCCGCCTTTGTCAGCTGAACAGGCGCCAGTATAAATAACATCATAACCAGGCAGTGCAACAGTCGTTTGATGATTCCATCCTCCTCTGCCAAGATATTTTATCTATATTATACACGGCTCTTCCACCAAAAAAGAAACCACTCTTCAGCAGAAAAGTGGTTCTTTGTTCGCTTTACCGACGGATATGTAATTCGCGCAACACA
The DNA here is from genome assembly GCA_035644815.1 of Bathyarchaeia archaeon. Taxonomy (GTDB): domain Bacteria; phylum Bacillota; class Bacilli; order Brevibacillales; family Brevibacillaceae; genus Brevibacillus_F. Next base: position 6,638 of record DASQNU010000271.1, read on the forward strand.
TCGTCGAGCGGCAATTTTTGTTCGCGCAGCAGCACCAACAGGTGGAAAAGCAGATCCGCTGCCTCGTAGCGCAGCTCGTCATGGCTTCGGTTCTTCGCTGCAATAATCACTTCGGAAGCTTCCTCGCCGACTTTTTTCAAAATCTTGTCTACACCTTTTTCAAAAAGATAGGTGGTGTACGAACCTTCCGGACGCTCTGCTTCACGGGAGGCGATCAGGGCTTCCAATTGCGCTAAAATGGCAAACCGGTTGCCTTCCCGATCATTGGACGCATTCGTCTCGCTTGCTGGAGAAGTCAATTTTTCAACAAAGCAGCTGTACGTACCGTTGTGGCAGGCAGGGCCATTCGGGACCACCTGCACCACCAATGCATCCCCATCACAGTCATAGGCAAGGGAAACGACCTTTTGCGTATGGCCGGAAGTTGCCCCTTTGTGCCAGAGCTCCTGGCGGGAACGGCTCCAAAACCAGGTTTCACCGCTCTCCAGCGTCTTTGTGAGCGATTCTCGATTCATATAGGCAAGGGTCAGCACTTCTTTGCTTACCGCATCCTGCACGACTGCAGGGATAAGTCCTGCCGCGTCAAAACGCAATTGTTCCCAGGGAATCTCTATACTCATGGCCGAATTACGACTCCTCTCTCAATTAGCTCCCGTTTTACTGCTGCAATAGAGGTCTCGTCATAGTGGAATATGGAGGCCGCCAGTGCTGCATCGGCTCTCCCAGCTGTAAAGACTTCCGTAAAGTGTTCCGCTGTTCCCGCTCCTCCCGAGGCGATGACGGGAAGACTGACCGCTTCGGATACAGCTCGCGTCAAGGAAACGGCAAAGCCTGATTTTTCGCCATCCGCATCCATACTGGTCAGCAGAATCTCTCCGGCACCCAACGCTTCAACTTCCTTGGCCCAAGCTACGACATCACGCCCGGTGCCATTGCGTCCACCGTGGGTAAACACCTCCCAGCGATCCTCCGCCACCTGTCGGGCATCGATCGCGACAACGATGCATTGCGAACCGAAGACGGTTGCTCCTTCCCGCACAAGCTCCGGTCTCAGTACCGCCGCTGTGTTCAGCGAGATCTTATCCGCCCCGGCACGCAAAATGCGCTTCATATCGTCGACGGAATTGATGCCACCTCCCACGGTAAAGGGAATCGTGATGTTCGCGGCGGTCCGCTCAATCACATCAATCATTGTTTTGCGACCTTCATGGGAAGCGGATATGTCCAGAAAGACCAGCTCATCCGCCCCTTCACGGCTATACTTATCCGCCAATTCGACCGGATCTCCGGCATCCCGCAAACCGACAAACTGGACCCCTTTGACGACCCGTCCTTCTTTTACGTCCAGACAGGGGATAATGCGTTTAGCCAACACGGGAACCACGCTCCCCAATAAGCTGCAGTGCAGCAGCGAGATCAATCGCACCTGTATACAGCGCCTTGCCGACAATCGCTCCGTTTACTCCATCCGCAGCGTATGCAGCCAACGCTTCCAGATCGCTTGTTGCACTGACCCCACCAGAGGCAATCACCTGCTTGCCTGTGGCTTTTGCCAGCTCGACGATTTCCGTGATATTCGGCCCTGTCATCGTGCCATCACGGGCAATATCGGTATAAATAAACGTTTCCGCGCCGTAAGCTGCCAGCTCGTTTGCCAGATCGACCGCTTTGATATCCGTCGTGGTCAGCCAGCCTCTAGTCGCTACATAGCCACCGCGGCAATCAAGCCCCACCGCGATCCGGTCTCCGTATAGCCCAAGCACTTTTTCGGTAAAAGGCCGGTCTTCGATTGCAGCTGTCCCCAAGATCACGCGAGAAACGCCTGCTTCCAGATAAGCAGCAATGTCTTGTTCGTTACGAATGCCACCGCCCACTTGCACGGGAACCGTTACTTCTTTGGCAATGGTGCGAATCAGCTCAAAGTTGGTTGGTTTGCCTTCCTTGGCGCCGTCCAGATCCACCAGATGAATCCACGTCGCCCCTTGGGCCTCCCATTCTTTCGCAACAGCTGCAGGAGATTCCCCATACACGGTTTCTTGCGCATAGTCGCCCTGAAAGAGACGGACACATTTTCCACCCCGTATATCAATGGCTGGATAGATAGTAAAGCTCATCGAAGTACCCCCTCACAACATCCCGCAAAGTTAGCCAGCAGCCGCATTCCGGTTTCTCCGCTTTTCTCCGGGTGAAACTGCATGCCGTATACATTGTCCCGCGCGACGATCGCCGTTACATGTTGATGATAATCGCAGGTTGCCAGCAAATCGCTCGCTTGATTGACCTTCACATGGTAGGAGTGTACGAAATATACATAATCGCCTTCCTTGACATCTGCCAGCAGAGGATGCTCCGGCTGGGCCAGCTGCAGTTCATTCCAGCCCATGTGCGGGATTTTGTAATTGCCCTGGAACCTGACAACCTTTCCTTCCAGCAAGCCAATGCCCTGATTGAAACCATGCTCTTCGCTTTCGGAAAAAAGCAGCTGCATCCCGAGACAGATGCCGAGGATCGGGCGGCCACTGTTTGCATATCCGCGGATGGCTGCATCCAGACCCATGTCTCGAATGTTGCGCATCGCATCGCCAAACGCACCGACTCCGGGCAAAATCAGTCCTTCGTACTTGTCCAGCGCCTCAGGCTGCGAGACGAATTCATACGAGTAACCCAGACGTTCCAGCGCTTTGCCCAAGCTATACAGATTTCCCATGCCATAATCGATGACCCCGATCATGCTACAAAACCCCTTTTGTGGACGGGACACCTTTGACCCGTGGATCAACCTGTGTCGCTTCATCCAGCGCTCTGCCCAGCGCTTTGA
>DASQNU010000272.1:0-3092 GCA_035644815.1 Bathyarchaeia archaeon
TTGGCAAACTCGATGGTCTCATCTTCCGTCAGATCCATTTCGCGCAGGATGCGGCTGTGCCAATACGAAGCCCAGCCTTCGTTCATGATCTTGGTCTCCATTTGCGGCCAGAAGTACAGCATTTCATCCCGAATGATGGTCATGATATCCCGCTGCCATTCCTCCAGCCCGCTGGCATGCTCCTGGACAAACAACAGCAAATCCTTTTCCGGTTCAGGCGGGAAGCGACGGGGCGCTTTTTGCCCGTTATCCACGGGGTTTTGTGTCCCATCCAGGCGCCACAAGTCATCGTAAGGGGAATGGCTCTCGCGTTTTGCTGGTCGTTCTTCGGTTTCTTTTTTCCAGCGGAGCCTTGGGCGCAGCAGGCTCGGATCGATGTGCTCTTGAATCGCCAGGCACGCGTCCAGGAAGGTTTCCACGGCCTCTTTTCCATGAGCGATCTCGTATTGGCGGATCCGCTCTGAGCTTGCCGCCATGCTCTCCACCATATCCCGGTTGGTGTTGGAGAAACGGGCATTATTTTTGAAGAAATCGCAGTGTCCCAAGACGTGGGCCACGATCAGCTTGTTCTGGATTAGACTGTTGCCGTCGAGCAGAAAGGCGTAGCACGGATTGGAGTTGATCACCAGCTCGTAGATTTTACTCAAATTCAAGTCGTAGCTCAGCTTCATCCGATAAAAAGACTTTCCAAAGCTCCAGTGCGAAAAACGGGTTGGCATACCGTACGCACCAAATGTGTAAATAATATCGGCTGGGCATACCTCATAGCGCATCGGATAAAAATCCAGCCCGAAGCCTTTGGCAATCTCGGTGATTTCATCTATCGCACGATCCAGTTCACGCATTTCCTCGTTGGTCATTCGTCATCCCCCCGCTCGAAGATCACATTCCTTTTCTACCTTATGTATATGGGATAGAACGAAAATGACGACAGTTTTGTCTGTTCTGTGGCAAATTGGCCATCACCAAACCGGATCGGTTACAATAGAGGGGATATCATTACGGATTCAAGGAGGTTTTCTAAGTTGCGTTTGTTTCTCTTGTTAGGTAGTTTGCATGGCTTTCTATCCGTTGCGCTGGGTGCATTTGCGGCCCATGGTCTAAAAAATAAGCTTTCCGAATACTCGCTTTCCATTTTTCAAACGGGTGTGCAGTATCAGGCGATCCATGCGCTGGCCTTGGTGGCCGTGGCCATTTTGTACAAATTGACGCCAGCAAGCTCGGCGCTGACTTGGTCAGGCTGGTGCTTCTTTTTGGGCATTATGATTTTTTCCGGAAGCTTGTTTGCCCTGAGTCTGTCCGGCATCAAAGTACTGGGTGCCATCACGCCGATCGGCGGAGTGCTGTTCTTGGCGGGTTGGCTGCTGCTTGCTTACCACGCTTGGACGAGCGCTTCCTGATCGTTCATTGTAGATTTCGCCAAGTTTTGTGCAAACATAGTGGTGGGGGAAGGGAAGAGAGGGCGGTGCTCCGTTCTTGCCACACCCGCAAGGGAGTGGAGACTGTCCGGTTCCGCTGCCAAAAACGGTACGTCGCGCAAAAGGTTTCAAGGAAGCATATTCAACCGACGGGTTGCGCTACAAGCATGTACCATTTTTGGCAGCTCCACCTCGGTAGGTGTGACAAAGACTCCGCCCTTCCCTCTCTTCCCTTCCTCACGCGGCGATTGAATAAGTCAAACGGATTAAAAAGCTTCAGCTGCGCTGGAGAGCATGTTTCGAAACGGAGCGCCTGCGGAGCCCATCTTAAGCGGAGCAGTGAATCGCAGGAAAAAGGGCCGCAACCTTCCCAAGCTTCGCAGCGGCTACCACTTTTGCGGACCCCTGAGATGTGCTGTGGAGCGGACAGTCCCCACTTCACAGGGGGGGCGTAGAATGAAGCGGAGTTTCGAAACATCTCTCTCTACGGCAGCCACGAAACATAGTTATGCCCTCTCTCCAACAGGAAAAGAGGGCTTTCGTTATTCGCTATGCTCCTGTACCAACGGCAACGATAAATGAAAAGCAGTCCCTTTTTTCTCCTCGCTCGTCACCGTCAACGTGCCGCCTTGATCTTCCACGATTTTATGGCAAATGGACAACCCCAATCCCGTTCCATTCTCTTTTGTCGTATAAAAGGGTAAAAAGATATGAGGCAGCTCGGATGCTGGTATGCCGCGGCCCGTATCGATCACTTCGATCATCGCGTTTTCCTTCTGGCGCGTGAGGCGGATCGTCACGGTACCTGGTTCCTGCATGGCGTCAAAGGCATTCTTTACGAGGTTCAGCAACACTTGAATCATCTTGTCCCGATCGACTCGTACATAGAGCGGGTCAGCCAGGATCTCCACACGTAGCGAATGTCCTTTTAACAGCGCTTCTGATTCGGTCAAGTAGACTATTCGCTGGATGCAATCAGGTAACGATTCCACGCGAAACTTTGTCATATGCGGCTTGGAGAACTGCAGCAATTCAGAAGTCAGCTCACTCACACGGGAGATTTCGTGCATCAATATATCGTACCAACGTTCGATATTGTAATCATTCTCTTTGGAAATTTGCAAAAAGCCTTTTACCGCGGTGATCGGGTTACGGATTTCGTGCGCCATACCCGCCGCCAATTCACCGACGACACGCAGCTTTTCGGAGCGGAGCATGTCTTCCTCCAACCGGAGCCACAGCTCGCGTTTCATGCTGCCCACACGTTTTTCCGCAATCGTCAGGATCATTTCCTTATTTTTTGCCTCCTCTGGGAAGAAGACGCAGCCATAGGTCACTTCGATGCCTAAGGATTGTTTGGCTTCCAGGGTAAATCCAGTCATCACTTCATTCATGGAATCCGCCGTCTTATTCGAGACACGTGAGACGACGACAAACTCATCTCCCCCATAGCGCGCGATGAAATACGCATCGGGAAACCGCTCATGCAGCAGCTGGCTGATGCGCAATAAGATCCGATTGCCCGCTTCATACCCATAATCGCTGTTTAGCGCTTTCAAATCGTTGCAATCAATCAAGATAAAGCATAAGGAAGCCCCTTTATTGACCAATTCCTGCAACCGAATATGACACTCCTGAAAATTGACCAGCCCCGTCAAGGCATCATGCTTGGCC
>DASQNU010000273.1:0-17036 GCA_035644815.1 Bathyarchaeia archaeon
TTCTCCGGAGAAGTGATCGAAATCGGGGAAGGTGTAACCAACGTTGCAGTAGGTGAACGCGTCACCGTTGAGCCTATTTTGGCTTGCGGAACATGTATCCCTTGCAAAAAAGGGATGTACAATGTTTGCAATTCGATTGGCTTTCATGGGTTAAGCGGCGGTGGCGGCGGATTTTCTGAAGTGACCATGGTGAAAGCAGGCATGGTGCACAAGATACCGGATGAAATGAGCTTTGAGCAAGCTGCAACCGTTGAACCGACGGCGGTAGCCTTGCATGCAGTACGGCAAAGCCGGTTGAAAGCAGGGGATACCTGCGTTGTTTTCGGCACGGGCCCCATCGGCCTGTTGGTCATCCAAGCCGCAAGAGTGGCCGGAGCAAGCCTGATCATTGGGGTAGAGGTCTCTGCGCAAAGACAAAAGATGGCGAGGGAATGCGGCGCACATGTGGTCATTGACCCGACGAAGGAAAATGTGGTCGAAGCCATTCATCAGCTGACAGATGGCGGCGCCGATGTTTGCTTTGAAGTAACAGGCGTTGAAAAAGGGTTGCTTGGGGCCATTGAAAGCGCAAAAACGGATGGCCAAATCGTCATCGTAAGCATATGGGAAAAGTCAACTTCGATCCCACCCAATCAATTTGTGTTGAAAGAGCGCCAAATGAAGGGTGTGCTTGCTTATCGCGATATTTTTCCTTCCGTTATTCAACTGATTGCGGAAGGAAGATTTGAAGTAAACAAATTGATTACGAAAAAAATACCGTTAGAAGAGATCGCAGCGGGTGGATTTGAAGAATTGGTCAAGACGAAAGATCATATCAAGATTCTCGTTTCTCCCTAAAAGGAGGGGGCTGGGGCAACATATAGTTGAATAAAGGCATCGGCAGTCACAGACTTTTTTAAAGTCCATCACTGCCGATGCCTTTTCCTTTCTAAAACGGTTTATAACGATGGTTCAACACCTGATTAGGGTTTACGGGCCGCATCAAGTGCACTTCCTCATTTGATCACAAATGGCAGCTTGAACGCCCACAGTTCAGTCCCGTTTGTCTTTAAACTGCTCCCTACACCAAAATCGTTATCGTTAATGATCATCAGCGTATTGCCGTTCACTAGTGAAATTCCTTCAATCTTTTCGTACGGGAACTGAAAGGAAGTAGCATCCAGGATCGTCCGTTTTGTCGGCGGCAAAATGCGGTTTGCTTGTAAATCGGCAAGCGACATTTGTTCCAGCGTTTTTCCGGCAGGCTTGGCCTGATCGTATTTGCCGAGAATATTTGTTGCTTTGGAGAGATCGATTGCGTAGATGCGCTTTAATTGAGCTTTGTCTCCAGCGTCTTTATCGCGTTCATCGATCAGCAAAGAATGCTCATTTATGGCGATCAGGTCGGAGATGACGATATCGGATTGCTTCAAATTTTTAAATGCTTTGGCATCCTCGGCCAGATAAGCATACTCAGCAACCGGCTTCAGTGTAGCAAGCTCAATCTTGATGATGCGCAGTTGGCGTGAATGATCGGTAGATTTGTCCGGATTGCGAAGCGGGCTTTGCATCGCCATGAACAGATAGCTGCCATCAGGAGTGATGCCTACTGCTTCGGCGCCGCGATTTTGGCGAAGTTGATTGTAGACAGAGGGCAATACTTCACGCGCAGGTACGAGTGGCGTAGAGACTTGCTTCGCCCAGCCCTTTGGCACGATCCGTTCGATGATGGTACCGTCGCGTTTGACATGTACGAGCGAGGGACCGTATTCATCCGAGAGCCAGAAGGTATCGTCCTTGGCGTTATAGGCGATCCCTTCTATGTCCAAGCCGTAGGGATCATAAGCCAGCTCTTTGGTTCCCTGCGGATGAAAAGGAACTTCATCACGGCCTTTGATGTTCGGCAGACCGGTAATCTTGGGGTTACCCGAAACGGGGTCGTTGCCTTTTACCTTCAAAGGAATCTGATCCAGGATTTGAATGTTCCCATGCTTGATTTCGATTTTATAAATGGATGGCGTATAGTCAGGGATGGGAAACGTACGAACATCTTTTCCGTTGACTTCGATCTCCCCATTCGGTCCACGGTCTGCCGTCGTATAGAAGACATGTGGCGGATCGGTTGGCAAGTGAGTCAGCGAAGAACCGATCCCCATTTTGATGCCAGCTGCCAAGTCAGGTGCGTCTAACACATACTTTCCGGTCAGAGCGGGCTTCCCCGTTATGGTTACGGTATTGCGAAGCTCGTCTCGATCCACATAGTTGTTGCTTGAAGGATTGATCGCTGCAGTGCCAGTTCCTGCAGGTGAGATCAGCATGAGCGACGCTGTTACGGCGAAGAGCCATTTTTTATTCATCTGAGAGTCCCCTTCCACGTAGATGAGATCTATTTCATATGGGGACAATCGTACCAACCAATTATGAACGGGAAGTTATGGTTGATTGATGTTTCTGTAAATGTAGGGACGAAAGGCTTGTACAAGAACGAATCATTGGAACCACCTCAGACAAATGGTATATTCGAGATTGGCGGGTTTTTCCTGTTGATTCCGCGTAGGAGGAAGAGATGCTTCTTATTCGATATAGAAAGTTATTTCTGGTGTTGGTTCTCTCTTCATTAATGATCATTGTAGGCTGTTCGACTAACAGTGATTCCCAGACGAACCATCGTGAATTACAAACGATATTTCCATTAGAACAACTGAAGGAAGTACATATACAACTCTATCGTGAAGGTACAGTGAAAGCACAACCAGAGTTGATCGGGATGTATGTTGAGAAGCCGGAATTAACGGAGATAGTGAGCTGGCTACATAATGGGGTAAAAAGCGATTTTGAGGGTAATATCGCTTCACTGTCGATATTACAGTTCAACTACGGGACGAAGGATAAAGTAACCAGAACGAAATATATCATGTATGCGGTAACCACAGAGGACCAATATTATATCAAACCATTCAACAAAACACCGGAATTTGATCTTGATACCTACAAACAGGAGGACGGGGGCAAGCTATTGTCCTTGTTAGGTGAAACCGAGTGGTATAAAGTTGAAAAAGCGAACCATTAAAAACGTCTAATGTGATATGCAGAGAAATCTGGAGTAGAGGAGGAACACGAGTGCAACCGAGAGTGAGGCTACGCGAGCTTGGCATCAAGATCGGAAAATATGAAACCGGAACATGGAACGGCATAACCGACGTAGAGGGTGTCCGGGTCGGTCATCGAACGCTCTTTCAGGATCTCGCAGGCCAATCATTCATTCGCACAGGTGTTACTGCGATCCTGCCGCACGCGGGCAATCTGTTTCAAGAAAAAGTGTTGGGCACCTGCCACGTGATCAACGGCTTCGGCAAAACAGCAGGGACCATCCAGCTGCAGGAACTCGGCTTGGTCGAGAGCCCGATCATGCTGACGAATACGTTATCAGTGCCAGCGGTTGCGGAAGGGACGATCCGTTACATGCTTCGTCACAATACGGACATCGGGGATACAACCGGCACGGTTAATGTCATCGTTGGGGAATGCAATGACGGTTATCTGAATGACATTCGTGGTCTTCATGTGCGTGCGGAAGACGCGATTGCTGCGATAGAGGCGGCCCGGGACGGGATGGTAGAAGAAGGCGGCGTCGGGGCAGGTACGGGCATGTCTTGCTTTGGCTATAAAGGCGGGATTGGCACCAGCTCCCGCATCGCTTCATTTGGTTCACGCTCATACACCATCGGGGCTTTGGTTGTCAGCAATTTTGGCAAGCCAGAGGATATGCTTTTGCCTAAGAGAGACAGAGGTGTTGCAGCATTTGGACGAGAAGACAGCGCGGTGGATATTGACCCTGTATCGAGCGAACCTGGCCCGGACGGCTCGATCATGATCGTGCTTGCCACAGATGCACCAGTGAATCGAACCCAGCTGGATCGGATTGCCAAGCGAGCCTCGTTTGGATTGGCGCGCACCGGTTCCTTTGCGGCACACGGCAGTGGAGACATCGTGCTGGCGTTTTCCACGGCACATCGGTTTTCCCATTACCCGGCTGGCTTGACCGAGTCCAAAGAGTATCTGGCAGACGACGGGGACGTGCTTTCCCGTCTGTTTGAGATGACAGCAGAGGCGGTGGAGGAAGCGATCTGGAACTCGCTTTGCAAAGCCAATACCACCACGGGACATCATGGAAGGGTTCGGCAGGCCATCTGTTATGAGCTTTTTCGGTAGAAACAAAAGGCTTTGCATTATGGTCCAAGCGATGTACGAGTTGGAGAAATGAGCATAGAGGCTTGGCCGAACAAAACGTGGTAAACTAGGAGGAGATTACGGAAAGTACAGGAATGGGAGTGTAGCCATCATGGAAAAGGTAATGTTTATTGAAATTGGCATGGGCATCGATCTTCATGGACAAAACGTGACCAAAGCAGCGGTCAGAGCGGTACATAATGCGATTCACCATAATTCCATGCCGGGTTTGCGTTCCGTGCTGCCAGGGAATGACCTGCATCAGATGAAGGTAAATGTCAGACTTGCCGTTCCAGCGGACAAAGACAAGCTCGACCTTGATGTCGTCAAGGCAGAGCTGCCGTATGGTCAGGTGACATTTGATGTCGTCGATGGCGGGATGCTGACATCCAGCGGCGTCGTGCTTGCGGATAAAGAGGATGTAAATGATCAGGCATATGTGGTCATTGCCTCGGTGGAAGTGGGATATTAATAAGACGGAAAAGGTCGCCTCTTGTGATGAGAGCGACCTTTTTTACTTGAACCAAGTATTTTACCCGGATGGATTTTCGGCAAACGGATTGGGTCTGGCCGCAGGAATCGGGTACTGTTCATCCGGTTCACCTGCATGCGCTCTGGACTTGTCGACTGAGCCCACGGGAATCGTATTTTCAACTTGATTCAATACGTCTGGGATCGGTTGATTGGGTGATACAGCGCGCATTTCATCCTTTTTGCCGGGAGCCCCTGCTTTCACCGTGTTCTCTTGCTGCATGTCTGCCATGAATGGAAACACCTCCTGCATACTAGGATCTCTTGAAAAAAGCCCGACTAAACGTCAAGCTTTTGGTCAACCACAGGGAGTTCGAGTCGCTGTCATTTTTTATGAGTCACGCATTGCCACACTTCTGCGGGAAAATGTATGCTAGGGATAACCAGTTTTTGGTATATGCCTTTGCAAGACCACGAAAGGGATACAAGTATGGAGCGGTTTTTGGGAAAATCGCATACATTTTTGGAAATGGGGAGAGGTCGAATGGATAGTATCGGATTTAGCGGTGTCATGATGTTTATCCCGTTTTTAATCATGATCGCACTCTATGTATTTGTGATTTATGTCTTGGTCAGCGTCTTACGCTTTATGAAGAGAAAAAACGAACTGGATCAAGCACGAAATGAAAAGCTGGACAAGCTGATTCAGGTGCTGGAAACAAAATCCGGAACACAGTGAGCAGCTGACAAGCTTCATCTGTTATAATCAAGGAGAGGATCGCTCCTCAATTTTCGTAAAAGGAGTGTCAGACATGATTATCAAGTTCATTCGTTTGCGTTAATGAAAAGCACTACCCTTGGAAGCCCCTGCATTTTTGAAGGAACAAGCAAGGGTTTATTTAGGTATGTCTTTTTCCATTAACCAAAAAACGAATGAAACGGGGAATCATCATGACTGAAAAAATCCATCAAATCAATGGCGTCGCGATATGTGCAGAGAGCTTCGGCAATCCGACCCACCCAGCCATACTGCTCATCATGGGAGCTACATGCTCGATGGTGTATTGGGATGAAGAGTTTTGCCAGCAGCTGGCCGACACAGGCAGATACGTCATTCGCTACGATAACCGGGATGTCGGACGTTCGATTACGTATCAACCAGGGACATCCCATTATACCGTAGCAGACATGGCGGATGATGCCGCAGGGGTACTGGATGTGTACGGTATCGAGCGGGCGCATATTGTCGGGATGTCGCTCGGCGGTATGATCGGGCAGATCATGGCTATCAAGCATCCGCAAAGGGTAGCAAGCTTGACGCTGATCGCCTCCAGCTTTTACGGTTCGGACGAAAACAAGCGGAATCTCCCTCCGATGGATGAGCGGATCCTTGCGTTCCATGCAAAAGGAGCCACATTGGACTGGTCTGATGAAAAAACGGTTGCGGATTACATGGTCAGTGGTTCACGATTGCTCTGCGGTTCCAAGCGTACGTTTAATGAAATGCGGGCGTATAAGCAGGTGACGCAAGAAATGAAGCGGGCCAACAATCTGCTTAGTATGTTCAATCACGCCCTGCTTACTGGGGACGACTCCTTCGAAGGAAAAGAAAAAGAAATCAATGTACCTGTCTTGGTGATCCACGGTACAGAAGATACGATTCTCCCCTATGAGCACGGACTGGCACTGGCCAAGGAAATACCGAATGCCCAACTACTTACGCTCGAAGGAACTGGGCATGAACTTCACGAGGAAGACTGGGAGCAAATCATTACCGCCATTTTGGCACATACTTCAATAAGCAATCATGGTGGTAGCAAATAAATCAGATTAAAATCAAAAAGATGCAAACGGCTTAATTGCCTTTGCATCTTTTTTTACATTTACGCTCTGGAGATGATCCGGCAAGCACGTGCTTGATCTACATTTTGCTTCCGATTTCCTAGGTTTTGGCTTCCGTTCCCTTTCCTTGCTTCGCCTGAAACTTTGGCAGGAGTACCAAGATGGTCAAGGCAAAAAGTACGCCCATCAGTCCGAATTCAATCCCGGGTTCAATGATCAAGAGGAGCTGGCCAGAAAGAACCGGACCGGTTGCCATTCCGCTGTCAAAAAAAGAAATTCGAAAAAATGTTAACTTGTGAACAAAAAAGGCTCAAAAATGAAGGGTGAAAAACGCATTCATGTTGACAACTGCTTCAGCGGGCAACATACATGCATGATTAGAAGAAAGATTTGCAATAATGGTAATCTCCCACGAGTATAATGTAAGTACTGATGCTATAAGGAGGTGCTTCCTTTGCTGCTGTTACGCTTACATATTCCCCGGATAGTGCTTGGCCTAATTTTCTTATGCGCGGGAGGTAACGGGTGGATCGTGATTCTTGGATTTCCGCCGATTTTTCCAACGAGCCCGCAGGCAATGGAATTATTGACGGGGTATTTGTTAGTCTTGGAAAAAACAACGGAAGTGCTGGCAGGGCTTCTGCTCCTCGCAAACCGGTTTATTCCGGCGACGCTGGCAGTTCTCGCTCCGATCGTTGTCAATATTTTGCTGTTTCATCTGTTTGTCGATCCTGCTCTACTCCTTCTCGCGTTGCTTGTCTTCTTGCCGGAGGTCTATTTATTATGGGTGTTTCGGAACTCCTTCAGAAGCTTGTTGACAATGAAAGCTGAATCGGATTTGGAAGGTTGAAGGTTTGCGGAAGTTGAATAGAAGGAGAGAGAAGCAGCCCTAGCAAGCTGCTTTTCTTTTTCATGCAAACTGGTGAAATATGCTACCATGGAAGGAAAGAAGCTGGTAGAAAAGTCGTAATGTCATTGAGCAACTGCCAAGCGAAGCGGCATAATCAGGTGTCTCTCAAAAAGGAGCATTGGTAAGGATGCATAGAATTGGAGTCGTTGGACCACTTCCATCGATCAACCGCATATTAGAGGTGTCCAATGAATTTGAGCATGAAATCGACTTCTATCCTTTTTCCTATGAAGACCCGCGGGAAGTAAAGGAGATCGTGAAGAGTCAAGGAAGTAAAGTGAATGGCTGGTTTTTTTCCGGTCCCATTCCTTTCATGATGGCCAAACAAGTCTTTGGTGCAGATGCCAGTTATATCTATTGCCCTACTACAGGAGCGAGTCTCTATAAGTGCCTGTTGCAACTGATCAATGACCAAAAACAGCCGCTAGAAGCCATTTCCATCGATATGATTCGCTCGGAGAATGTACAGGAATCGCTAATCGAGCTGGGGATCCCCATCCCGAATCACTATGTGAAAGATTTCGGCGAGGAGTATGATTTGCGTGAGCTTCAGCAATTTCATTTACAGCTTTGGAAGGAAGGGAAGACACAAGGTGCCTTGACCTGTCTGTATGGCGTGCAAAAAGCGTTGGAACAGGAAGGGATGCCTGTCTACCGGATCCAGATGACCAAGATGGAAATCAGGCAGACTATGAAGATATTAATAGAAAAGGTCAGGAGTTCATACTTCAAGGATACGCAAATTGGCGTGGAAATTATTGAAGTCGATCAGTTTGATCAGATTGCCCAAAAGTCGACAGTGCGCTATTACCTGAAACATATGGAATTGCGAATGAAGCAGGCGTTGTTGCTTCTCTGTGAAAAAATAGACGGATCGTTGATGGAGAATGGGAATGGACGCTACCAGATTTTCAGCACGCGGGGTGCGATTGAACGGGAATATGAGATGCTCTATCATACCGTCCAGCAGCTTTCTCTGGAGATTGAGGCACCGGTTTCAGTAGGGATCGGTTTTGGTGAGACGGCGTTCTCAGCGGAAATGCATGCACGCAAAGCCATTCAGCATGCAAACGAAAGCGCCGAGGGCGGCATTGTCGTGGTTGAGGATGATGGTATGCTCATTGAATCTCCTGGACAAAAAGAGGAATTAGCTTACCATTTCCGTTCTGATGACAAAGAATTGCTAGATCACTTGAACAAGGCAAACATCAGCGTGAAAACTTACAAACGTATCGAAGCGTTAGTTGCACGCATGGGCTGGGACGGTTTTACCACCTCCGATCTAGCTGTCCATTTGTCCATGACGATCCGGAACGCGCAAAGAATCATGGGAAGACTTTGCGATGTAGACCTGGCGGAGATGAAAGGGGAAGAGCTACATTCAACACGGGGGAGACCGAGTAAAATTTATCGATTAAAATGATGAGAGACATCCACATTGGGTGTCTTTTTTTATGGGTGTGAACGTTTTGAAAGAATTACCTGTCATTTCTTTGTCAGAATATTTAACATTTTGAATTAAAAATTGAAAATTCGTCCAATATAATGAATTTAACGAAAATTTCGCTATATATTCTATAAAGGGGGGTACATATGGCAAATCAAGTAGAAGTGGTGACGAAGGAAACGCTGCAGCTTGAGCAAAAAGGCATCTTGAAGTGGATTGAGAAAGTGGGGAACAAACTCCCACACCCATTCATGCTATTCCTTTATTTATGCATCGCTACCATTCTGATTTCTGTTCTCCTGAATGGGATGTCTGTCATTCACCCTGGAGAAGGAAAAGCGATTGCAGTAAAGAGTCTACTTACGCAAGAAGGCATTCATTGGATGCTTACCAGCACACTGAAAAACTTTACCGATTTCCCCGCCTTAGGGTTGGTATTGGGCATGGTGCTAGGGATCGGCTTGGCTGAGCGGGTGGGATTGCTCGAGGCTGTCCTGCGCAAGATGATGGTCAATGTTCCGAAAAGGATGCTCAGCATCACGGTCGTGTTTGTCGGCGTCCTCGGGAATTTGGCGTCTGATGCGGCTTTCATTATTCTTCCGCCAATTGGAGCCCTCCTTTTCTTAGCGGCAGGACGCCATCCCATTGCAGGCTTTGCAGCAGCATCAGCAGGTGTCGGCTCTGGATTTACGGCTAATCTGTTCATCGCAGGTACGGACGCCCTTTTATCCGGCATTTCGACCCAAGTAGCCAAAACCGTTGATCCGAATATGGTAGTTACCCCCGTTGACAACTGGTATTTCATGGCGGCTTCCGTATTCGTGCTAGCGGCGATTGGCGCCTGGATTACCGATAAGATCATTGAGCCGCGTCTGGGCGAATATACGGGTCCTGGCGCCTCGACCCAGGTTGCGCTGACTGATTTAGAGAACAAAGGGCTAAAAGTGGCCGGAATCGTAGCGCTCCTGTATATCGGCATTGTTGCGTTGCTCGTTGTTCCGGAGGGCGCACTGCTTCGCGATCCGAAGACGGGAGCCATTTTGACATCCCCGTTCATAAAGGGAATCATCCCGATTATCCTGCTGTTCTTTATTTCAGTAGCGGTAGCTTACGGGATCAAAGTCGGCCGGATCAAAAACCAGACGGACGTGCCGAGATTAATGGGTGAGTCCATTAAGGAAATGTCCGGATTTATCGTTCTGGTATTTGTCATCGCACAGTTTATCGCCTATTTTAACTGGAGCAACCTAGGCATTTTCATGGCGGTAAAAGGTGCTGATTTCCTGGAAAGCATCAATCTGACCGGCTTGCCGGTGCTCATTGCCTTTTCCTTGTTGACGATCGTGGTCAGTCTGTTCATTTCGAGCGGTTCGGCATTATGGGCGCTCTTGGCACCTGTTTTTATTCCCATGCTGATGATCCTGGATTTTCATCCGGCCTTCATTCAAGTCGCCTACCGTATTGCGGATTCGGCTACCAATACCATTACTCCGATGAATCCGTATCTTCCGATGATGTTAGCTTATTATCAGCAGTATAAAAAAGATTCCGGTATGGGTACGGTCATTTCCACCATGATGCCGTACGTGATCGCGTTTTATGCGGTATGGATCGTCATGATGGTGATATGGTACTACATGGGTTTGCCGATTGGCCCGGGGATAACCGCCAGATGACATATGGATAAGGAGTTGAAACACGATGGATGTCGTTGCACTCAGAAGAGATTTTCACAAGCATCCCGAGGTTGGTTTTACCGAATTTCGGACAGCAGCAAAAGTAGTAGAAATCCTGACTTCGCTTGGATATGAAGTCATTTACGGACAGGATGCGCTGGATGGTGAATCGAGACGCGGATTGCCGTCGGAGCAACAGCTTGAAGATGCCTATCTCAGGGCGCTGCAGGATGGGGCAAACCCGGAAATCGTCGGAAAAATGAGAGGCGGCTATACAGCCGTGATCGGTGTTTTAAAGGGGAATCAAGCGGGCCCAACGACAGCTTTTCGTTTTGATATGGATGCGTTGCCGATTGAAGAGAGTGAAGATTCAGACCACTATCCGCATAAAGAAGGCTTTCGCTCCCGCTATAAGGGAAATATGCACTCGTGCGCCCATGATGCCCACACCGCAATCGGTCTGGGACTAGCCGAAAAGCTGGCAGACAAACAGTTTGCGGGTACGATCAAGCTGATTTTTCAGCCTGCGGAGGAAGGGGTTCGCGGCGCATATGCCATTGTGCAGAAAGGGCTTTTGGATGATGTGGATGAAATGTATTGCCTCCACCTAGGAGCCGGTGTTCCCTTGGGGGAAATTCACGGAGGGGCGGCAGGCTTCCTAGCCAGTACCAAAATGGCTGTTCATTTTCATGGTGTATCCGCACATGCGGGAGCTTCGCCGGAAATGGGCCGAAATGCCCTGCTGGGAGCCGCAACCGCACTGCTGAACATCCATGCGATCCCTCGCTTCAGCACAGGCTCCACCCGGATAAACGTGGGGGTATTGGAAGGTGGGACGGCTGCGAATATCATTCCTTCTTCTGCCAAAATGATCCTGGAGACACGATCCGTATCGGAAGAAACGAATCATGAATTAGAGAACCGCGTAAGGAATATCATCGCACACAGTGCAGCCATGCATGAGCTCTCGTATAACATCGAAGTGATTGGCGCGGCGATCCCGATCTCATGCGATCAGGAGCTGGTTGAATTGGTGTTGGAGGAGGCTAGGCAGATCGAAGGCTTCACTTCCTTTAAAGCGATGGAAGCAAGCTCGATGGGAAGCGAAGATGCAAGCTACATGATCCGACGAGTGCAGGAGCGTGGTGGAAAAGGCACGTACATGATTATTGGGACGGATCTTCCTGCACCCCACCACCATCCCAAATTTGACATCCAGGAAGAGGTTCTGCCGCTGAGCGTGAAACTTTTGGAGCGGATTGCCAGAAGAATGTAAGGAAAGGGGGAGGACGCTGACACATGGGTGATTTACAAAAATTATCTGCGATCATTGAACGAAAAAGAGAGCTCTTTATTCAAGTGAGCGATCGGATATGGGAATATGCAGAAACGCGTTTTGAAGAATATCAGTCAGCCGAGCTGCTGTGCCAAACACTGGAGGGGGAAGGCTTTCAAGTAGAGAGACATGTTGGCGGGATCGAAACGGCTTTTATCGGCCGCTATGGCAGCGGGAAGCCAGTGGTGGCATTCCTTGGGGAGTTCGATGCACTGTCCGGATTGAGCCAAGAAAAGGGAGTCGCAGAAGAAATCCCGCTCATCCCGGGGGGGAACGGACACGGATGCGGACATAATCTGCTCGGAACCGGGTCGTTGGCAGCAGCGGTTGCGCTGAAAACGTACATGGCTGAGCATAACCTCCCAGGCACGATCCTCTATTATGGCTGCCCAGGCGAAGAAGGCGGATCCGGAAAAACATTCATGGCCCGTGAAGGCTTGTTCGAAGCGATAGATTTTGCTCTGTGCTGGCATCCGATGGACTTCAACAGCGTATTGTCGGTGAACACGCTGGCCAATTTTCAGGTCTACTATAAATTCAAAGGAAAAAGCTCGCATGCTGCGGGAAGCCCTCACCTCGGACGCAGCGCGTTGGATGCAGTGGAATTGATGAACATTGGCGTCAACTACTTGCGGGAGCATATCATCCAAGAAGCGAGAGTCCACTATGCCGTGACGAATGCAGGAGGCATCTCGCCGAATGTGGTTCAGGCCAATGCAGAAGTTCTGTATCTGATACGAGCGCCAGAGGTCGTACAGGTAGAAGAAATTTATGCGAGAGTGTGCGATATCGCCAGGGGAGCTGCGCTGATGACCGGGACGCAAGTGGAGATCGTGTTTGATAAAGCATGCTCCAACCTGGTCCCTAACCGCGTGTTGGAAACCGCCATGCAAAAAGCTTTCTCGGAACTGGGGGTTCCCGTTCATGAGGAGGAGGAGCTGGAGCTGGCGGGTCAGGTGCAGGCCACCCTGACCGAGCAGGATATCCAAAATACGACGAGGATGTTTCCCGGGTTAAAGAATAAAGCGCTGGCCGATCAGCTGAATCCTTATAAAGGAACATGGCCTCTTTGTGGTTCCACCGATGTTGGCGATGTAAGCTGGATCGCCCCTACCGCCCAATGTACGACTGCGTGCTTTGCCGTAGGCTCTCCAGCCCACTCCTGGCAGTGGGTAACGCTGGGCGCCACATCGATTGCCCACAAAGGAATGCTGCATGCGGGAAAAGTAATGGCGGCCACTGCCTTGGAAATGCTGGAACATCCGGAGCTCATCGAGCAGGCGAAGGCGGAGCTGAAAGAACGCTTAGGCGGGAGAACCTACGTATGTCCGATTCCTGAAGGAGTGCGGGCATCCGCGCGAAAGTGATTATACCCCTGCGTACAAAGGGAAATATCGTTATTAAACGGAGAAGGAGAACAATGGAAGATTGACTCACTTCTCCGTTTTTTGTACAGATCACGAATGAGAAGACAGAGAGAATATTCTTGAAATGAGGGGAAGAGAAGTATAGAATAAAAATGAAAGTTGTACGTACAATTCAAAATGTGCAGATATGCGTAAGCAATAAGTTAATTGATTTTCAGAAGATCCCACAGCTGAACTTATCCGTACAAGTTATTCGCGTACAACCATTCAGCCAAAAGAGGAGGATGAGCCATGCTACACCAAAAACCATACGAATTTTGGTTTGTCACGGGAAGCCAGCATTTATACGGCCCGGAAACGATTGAGCAGGTAGAAGCCCATTCGAGACAAATCGCGGCGGGGATTGATCAGGACGACAACCTCACCTATCCGATCCGCTACAAAGCCGTATGCACCACACCGGATGAGATCCGCAAAGTATGTCTGGAAGCCAATGCAGACGATACATGCGCTGGCGTGATCACTTGGATGCATACTTTTTCCCCGGCAAAAATGTGGATCGCTGGATTATCCGAGCTGCGTAAACCGCTGCTTCACCTGCACACACAATTCAATCGTGACATCCCTTGGGATCGGATTGACATGGACTTTATGAACCTCAACCAATCCGCTCACGGAGACCGCGAATATGGCTTCATCGGCACGCGGATGGGGATTGCTCGCAAAGTAGTCGTTGGACACTGGGAAGATGCGTCGGTGCGTCAGCGAATCGGCGGCTGGCAGCGCACGGCTGTAGCCTTTACCGAAGGCAAGCAGCTGAAGGTCGCGCGCTTTGGCGACAACATGCGCGAAGTGGCGGTTACCGAGGGCGACAAGGTAGAGGCACAGATCAAATTCGGCTGGTCCGTTAATACCTATGGCATCGGGGATTTGGTCCAGCGCATGAAAGAAATATCGGAGGCAGAAGTCACACAGCTGTTCGACACATATGCCGACTTGTATGAATTGGCACC
Organism: Bathyarchaeia archaeon; assembly: GCA_035644815.1. Classification (GTDB taxonomy): domain Bacteria; phylum Bacillota; class Bacilli; order Brevibacillales; family Brevibacillaceae; genus Brevibacillus_F. The sequence goes on from DASQNU010000273.1 coordinate 14,272, forward strand.
CGAAGCTCTCCAGCCAGGTCCGATTCGCGATTCGATTCTGGAGCAAGCACGGATTGAACTCGGACTGCGTGCATTTTTGCAAGAAGGAAACTTTCAAGCATTTACGACGACTTTTGAAGATTTGCACGGCATGAAGCAGCTTCCAGGACTGGCCGTACAGCGCTTGATGGCAGATGGCTACGGATTTGGCGGTGAAGGAGACTGGAAGACAGCTGCACTGGTCCGGATCATGAAGATCATGGCTGGCGGCGTAGGAACGTCCTTTATGGAGGACTACACCTATCACTTTGAACAAGGGAATGAAATGGTTTTAGGTGCGCATATGCTGGAAATATGCCCGACGATTGCAGCCAATCGACCTAAGGTGGAGGTTCATCCGCTTTCCATCGGTGGCAAGGCAGACCCGGCGCGCCTCATTTTTGACGGAAAAGGCGGCAAGGCACTCAATGCATCCTTGATCGACTTAGGCAATCGTTTCCGCCTATTGATCAACGAGGTAGAGGCGGTCCAACCCGAGCAGGATATGCCGAAGCTCCCTGTAGCACGAGTCCTGTGGAAAACATTGCCTTCTTTGTCGGAAGCAGCGGAAGCCTGGATTCTGGCAGGCGGCGCTCATCATACCGGTTTCTCCTATGTGGTTACCACCGAGCAATTGGCAGACTGGGCGGAAATGGCTGGGGTCGAGTGCGTCGTGATCGATCAAGACACCACCTTGCGAAGCTTCCGCAACGAATTGAAATGGAGCGAGATCGCTTGGAAGCTGAGATAGTAGAAGCTGCCTGCATTTCATTTGAATAACTTGTACGTACATCTATAAGGAGGGGAGCCCATTGGAAAAGAGGTATTCAATCGGAGTCGATTACGGCACAGAGTCGGCTCGGGCCGTGCTGGTTGATCTCTCTACGGGTGAGGTGGCGGCAACAGCCGTCAAAAACTACACACACGGGGTGATCGAAGAAGAGCTGCCAGGCTTAGGCATTCGACTCGAAAAAGACTGGGCCCTGCAGGATCCAAATGACTATGTGGAGGCATTTATTGAAACCGTTTCCACGGTAGTCAAACAGGTAGAGGGACAGATTGCCCCGGAGCAGATCATCGGGGTAGGGATCGATTTTACCGCTTGCACCGTGCTGCCCGTGAAACAGGACGGGACACCGCTGTGCAATATCCCAAAATGGCGTCCGAATCCGCATAGCTGGGTGAAGCTGTGGAAGCATCATGCGGCACAGGATGAAGCCAACCGCTTAAATGAAATCGCTGCCAACATGGAGGATTCCTTTCTATCCCGCTATGGAGGCAAGATCTCGTCCGAGTGGTTGTTTCCAAAGATTTGGCAAATTTTGAACGAAGCGCCGGAAATCTATGACGAGATGGATCGCTTTATCGAAGCGGCCGATTGGATCATCTGGCAGATTACCGGCAAGGAAACGAGAAACTCTTGCACAGCTGGCTACAAGGCGATCTGGCATAAACAAAAGGGGTACCCCGACCCATCCTTTTTCAAAGCATTAGACCCGCGTCTGGAGCATGTCGTCGAGGAAAAGCTGTCCCGTGAGATCCTGCCTATAGGTAGCCGAGCTGGCGATTTGACAGAGGAAATGGCCGCAAAAACGGGACTGCGCGCAAGTACCGCAGTGGCGGTAGGCAATGTGGACGCCCATGTTTCCGCACCAGCGGCAGCGGTCACAACGCCCGGGACGATGCTCATGATCATGGGGACATCGACCTGCGATATCCTGCTGGGTACGGAAGAAAAAATCGTTCCGGGCATGTGCGGCGTGGTGGAGGATGGTGTCATTCCTGGCTTCTTTGGTTATGAGGCAGGGCAATCCGGCGTAGGAGACGTGTTTGCGTGGTATGTGGAGCATGGGATTCCGGAAACGTATCAGGCAGAGGCACGTGAAAAAGGCATCTCCATTCATCAGCTCCTCGAGGAGAAGGCAGCTTTGCTCAAGCCCGGCCAAAGCGGTTTGCTTGCGCTGGATTGGCTTAACGGCAATCGCTCGGTGCTTGTGGATGCGGATTTGACAGGGATGCTCATCGGCATGACGCTGGATACGAAGCCGGAAGAGATCTATCGTGCCTTGATCGAGGCGACGGCTTTTGGCAAGCGGATCATCATCGAGACGTTTGAAGCGCATGGCGTTCCCATTGATCGTCTGGTCGCATGCGGCGGCCTTCCCCATAAAAACAAGATGCTGATGCAGATCTACGCAGACGTATGCGGGCGGGAAATCTCCATCGCCGCGCATCTGCAGACGCCGGCGATTGGTTCGGCGATGTTCGGTGCGGTAGCGGCTGGCAAGGAAGCAGGCGGATTTGACAGCATTCTGGATGCGGCGGAAAAGATCGCAAAGCTCCAGGAGGGAACCATCGTCCCGATCTCCGAGAACCAGGGCGTGTACGATCAGCTTTACCGGGAGTATAAACGCCTCCATGACTATTTCGGAAGAGGCGAAAACGACGTGATGAAGGTATTGAAACAGCTCAAACGGATGTAAGCAAGCAAGCGGCCAAACAATCCCCTTTACGTCCATGAACGTCACCTTGAAAAGCATGTTTTTTGTCCAGTGAGTATGATACACTTTTTCCAATAAGCAACGTCTGTATGACAGAAGCGGCATATGCCATTTTGTACGTACAAGTTCAAATATAAAGGTGATAGGACATACATGACGACGAAATATAATCTCGTAAAAGAGACGATCAAATCCTGGATTGTCGAGGGGAAAGTAGCACCGCATCAAAAAATCATGTCAGAAAAC
>DASQNU010000274.1:0-22994 GCA_035644815.1 Bathyarchaeia archaeon
TGCTCCCCCTGCGAAGACGATATCTGCACCCCCAGCGCGAATCAACCGAAACGCTTCTCCAATGGCTGTATTCCCGATCGAACATGCCGTGACGGGAGACATGCTCGGACCCAATGCCCCTAGTTTCATACTAATCAAAGCCGCAGCCATATTCGAAATCATCATGGGTACCAGCGTCGGGCTTACCCGCTCAGGGCCACGCTCGCGAAAGACGGCTTCTTGTTCAAACAAGGTCTGAATCCCTCCAACGCCAGAACCGACGTACACCCCCATACGTTCATGATCAACCTGCTCTAGCGAAAGCCCAGCATCCTGTAAAGCTTGCTCCGCTGCCGCCATGGCAAATTGACAGTACCTGTCCATCCGTCGCGCCTCTTTACGTCCGAGAAGCGACTCCGCATCAAAGTCGTGTACGATTCCCGCTATTTTTGCTTTAAACCGGGAAACGTCAAAGGTATCAATGTGTGAAATTCCGGATTCACCCCTGATTAACCGATTCCAAAAGCTTTCTACGGAATGACCAAGTGGCGAGACCACACCCATTCCCGTGATGACTACCCTTTCCATCGCAAGCGACCTCCTTTTATTACCAAGCTTGCAATTATCTTGTCATGTAATTTATTCTATTACAAGTTGTAAGTTATCCTATTATAACGAGTACCATGTTAATAGACAGGAAAGGTGATCGTGCCTCATGGATCGTGAAACAAGACTTCATGCCTTATCCGTTTTTCTAAAGGCCAAACGGGCGAAAATTACTCCTGAATCAATCGGATTGGCATCCGGCACCCGCAGAAGAACCCCTGGCCTGCGTCGAGAGGAAGTGGCCCAGCTGGCCGGAGTCAGTACCACCTGGTATACATGGCTTGAACAGGGCCGAGACATCCGAATGTCCGCCACCGTATTGGATTGCATTGCTTCCGCGCTGCAATTAACTGTTGATGAACGGAAATATCTTTATTCATTGGCGCTGGAATCAGGGACAGGTGCACTGTTACCGCAGGAAGAGCAATACGAAATCACTCCCTCTCTACAAAAGATCTTGCATGAATTGCGAGCTTGCCCGGCCATCATTACAGACAGACGCTATTATATCGTGGGCTGGAATGAGGCTGCCTCCCACGTCTTTTTGGATTTCGAACAGATTCCTCTGGAACAGCGCAATATGATTCGCCTGCTGTTTACCAGAAAGGAGCTGCAGCGGCTGGCCGTGAACTGGGAACATTTTGTAAGGGGGTTCCTTGCCATTTTCCGCGCCTATTACGGCCAATATGTAGAGGATGACTGGTATGAGGAGTTTCTTGCGGAAATGAAGGACGTTCATCCGGACTTTGATCATCTCTGGCAGCAAAGCGAAGTAAAATCTGCGCCGGAGGTATTGATCGAGTTTCGCCATGCCAAAGCAGGAAAGATGCTGTTTCATTTAACGTCGCTTCAGGTTCAAGGCAGTACGGATTTGCGTTGCAGCATCTATACACCCGCTCCTGATTCCACCACAGAACATAAACTGAAAAAATTGATGGAACGCAAATAGACACAGGCCATCCGTATCCGCGGCGTCACTCAGACAGTAAACCGACCAATCCAACAACCTAAAACCATTGGTAAATTCTGGCGTTTATCCGTTATAATTTGCATAAGAATGGTACAGGGAGTGCGTCGAAACAATCCTGGAGTATATGGAGGAGAAAAAATGAATGAGCTGAATGCATTATTTTGCAAAAGGATCGGTCTGCCTGAAAACGAAGCGATTACGTTTGAAAGTCTGGACAAGATCCTGGAAAACACGGCGAAAAACGTCCCCTTTGAAAATTTACGCGTGATCGGCAAGACTGCGAAAGCGATTACGAAAGAAAATTTGGTAGATAAAATTCTAGTCAATCACGAAGGCGGGCTTTGTTATGAATTAAACCCGCTTTTCTATTTATTTTTACTCGAAAATGGGTTTCAAGCAGTACTGGCTCGCGGGATCGTATATAATCACGAGCAGCAACGCTATCCGGCCGCTGGAAGAACACATATCACCATTCTTCTTACTCACGATGGGCAAACGTATGTAGTCGATACGGGCTTTGGGGGAAATGTACCGTTAAAACCAGTCCCCTTAACCGGTGAAACGGTTTCATCTGCGAACGGGGAATTTCGGATCAAACGAGAAGATACTGAGTATGGCGACTATTTATTCGAAATGAAATTGAAACATAAGGATACGGATTGGAAGCTTGGATATGCTTTCGATTCACGGAAGCCGATCACCGATGTAGCCGGATGTAATGTCGTCCAAGAGATTATTGTGGAGCACCCGGAATCCCCCTTTAATAAAAGCCCATTGATCACGAAACGCACGGACGGAGGCTCAGTCACATTAACCGAGACTTCCTTGACCCAATGGGAAAACGGGCAAATGACCAAGGAGCAGATTGATCCTGTGAGGTTTCCAGAGTTATTGAAAGCGTATTTTGGAAGATAAGATTCATACGGATATGTCATGGCATGAGTCCGACTTCAGCCCGAAATTGTCCCGGTGTTACCCCCGTCCATTTTTTAAAAGCATTTTGAAAGGAACTCGGTTCGGAATAATGCAGCAAGTAAGCAATTTCACCGATCGAGCAACCTTTTTTCATATAGTTGATCGCGATTTCCTTGCGTACACTGGCAGCCAATTCATTAAAGGATGTGTTTTCTTCCTTTAATTTTGCTTGTAGGGTTCGGGTGCTCATTTGAAACGCTTCAGCGGTCTGCTGCAAAGTCGGAAAATTGGTTGGCATGCAGGACATCATCCATTCAAAGACACGGTCGGAAAATGCTCGCCCTTGAATCAGCTTCCTCTTAATGTCCTCCGCAATCGGTTCAAACGCCCTGCGCAGCCGGGGATCGGAATACAGGATCGGATATTGTAAAACATCTTTGCTCATTCGGATTGTATTTTCTTTTCCCTCAAATCGAGGCGCTACACCTAATACCTCCAGATAAGGCCTGACATCGGTCGGGGCAGGATGCGTGAATTGCAGGTCCAGTATCGGAACCACCTGGTTGCTCATGCGGACTAGCAAATGGTACAACGAGCTGACCATATCCTCCATGCAATGCCGCGATATTTGCACCGGTGTTGTCTTATAAAAACGAAGCAACATGTCGCTTCCCTGCTCTTCCCACTCCACGTTATACCCATTGCAAAGGATCACGTTGTAGCGCTGGAATGCCCGCAATGCATCCACGATCTTTTCAGAATGCATCATGACATACCCGAGAATGCCCATGTCCGCAATATCGGTTAACTGTCCCTGATGCAAGCCGAAATGATCATCCTGCGTGAATACTGCAGCCTCGTTCATCAATCGGATCAGCTCTTCCTCGTCAATACGCGCTTCCACATCCTGCAGCAGACTGCTGTCAAAACAGACCTGGCGGCAAAAAGCTGCAAAATCCAGACCTTTGTGAGCAATTGTCTTCATAATCGGGTACACCATGGAAATGGCAAACCCTTGGGTATGATTCAACTCCCAGCCCTCCTTTTGCGTAAAACATCAAGATATCTGCGCGTTGGATCATTCATCTGTCCTTTGGATCACGATATGCTGTATACAGTCCTGATTCCCATACTATCACAAAAGTTGGAAAGCAAAGTACGATCCAAAAGGAGGATACGGTAAGTGAACATACTCGTAATCATAGGTCATCCCGATCCGGAGAGCTATTGCTCTGCCTTGTCTCGCGCCTATATCGAAGGAGCTGCTGGCAGGCATGTACAGATTCGCACCATCGATCTAAGCCAGATTTCATTTGACCCGAATTTGAAGTATGGCTATCGGAAAAGAACCGAGCTGGAGGAGGAGCTCATAGAAGCGCAAGAATCCATCAGATGGGCAGACCATCTTGTCATTGTTTACCCGACGTGGTGGGGCACAATGCCCGCCATCCTCAAAGGATTTTTTGATCGCGTGCTGCTTCCTGGTTTTGCCTATCAATATCGCAAGGATTCCTCGTTTTGGGATAAACTTTTGGCCGGCAAATCTGCCCGTCTGATCGTTACCATGGATACGCCAGCCTGGTATAACCGCTTAATCTACTGGCATGCCGGTCATCTCGTGATGAAGCGAAACATTTTAGGTTTTTGTGGGATCAAGCCTGTGCGTGTGACAGAGATCGGTCCGGTCAATTCTTCAAGCGAGAAGCAGCGCCACAAATGGCTGGAAAAGGTAAAGCAGCTGGGGGCTAGGCTGGCATGACTACTCATGGCGAGTATGGATAAAGCTAACTGGAAATGCTAGCTAAAAAGGAGGGATCGCCATGCCGTTTGATGTTTCACTCATTCAACGTGTCGGTAAAGAAATCGAGGAGTCCGGAAAAAGATTACAGGACTACATTAATGCGCCGAGCGAGCTCAAACAAGAGCTGCAAAAGATCGAAGCAAATATGAACAGCCTGAATTCCCTGTTGCAAGGGACACAAGCTGCTGGCTCCAATGCGGGCACAGCAATGCCTCGATAGTGTTCATACTTTTCACAGCAAACTCACCCACGCTCGGTGGGTTTTTTCTATCCTATGGGATAAGGTAAAATATTACCATGAACAATAAAAATGAATGGGGAAAGCTGGGGAGGATCATTTGGAGCAAAAAAAAGTTGGGCAAACAAAAAGTGTTGGATTTCAGGTTGGCGTAAGAAGGACTTATCCAATCCCCCAAGAGAAGGCATGGGATCTTGTCGCTTCTGAAGAAGGACTGCAATTCTGGTTAGGAGAAGGTAGCGGTATTTCACTTCAGCCGGGTCAGAAATACCGTACGAAAACAGGTACAGGTGAAATCCGCATTGTGAAACCGAATCATCAACTTCGTCTCACGTGGCAAAAAGAAGAATGGCAAAGACCCTCTACCGTTCAAATCCGGATTATCTCCAAAGAAAATAATAAAACCACCATTAGCTTCCATCAAGAGAATCTAACAGATCAGTATGTACGAGAACAGATGAAGGAATATTGGGAAAAGGTGCTGGAGGGAATTGGAGAAAGGGTACAAAATCTCTTTGCAAATTGACCTTTATTTCTGATCTGTACTATTCGTTGACAAATTCGGTATACTGGATGTATCAACCAATTTTTGGAAGGTGGAGGGGGAGAAAGGATGAAGTATGTACGATTGGGCCAATCCGGCTTGCTTGTTTCCCGGCTGGCATTCGGGGCGATGACTTTCGGATCAGGGAATAATCCAAGTGTTTACAAGGTTGACCTAAGCGGAGCACAGCAGCTTGTTGACCGTGCACTCGACGCAGGGATCAATTTTTTTGACACCGCGGACGGTTATGCTGATGGACAAAGTGAAGAAATGCTTGGACGACTGCTTGGTTCACGGCGGAAGGAAACGGTCGTCGCCACAAAAGGCGGCTTTCGCGTTGGACCTGGGCTAGTGCAAGCAGGTTTATCCCGCAAACATCTGTTTGAAGCTTGTGAAGCTAGTTTGCGCCGTTTGAATACGGATTACATCGATCTCTATATCGTACATAAAACCGACCCATACACTCCACTTGAAGAAACACTCGAAGCCCTGAACGATCTCGTACGACAGGGGAAAGTCCGGTATATCGGCTACTCCAATTGGCCAGCATGGCTGGCTGCGCAAGCCGTATCGATCCAGCGCGAACGACGGTGGGCATCTTTTATTAACGGTCAAATGTATTATTCTTTGGTTGGTCGAGACATTGAACATGAGACGGTACCCTTTGCTATCCGCAACGGGATTGGCCTATCCGTGTGGAGTCCGCTTGCAGGCGGATTTTTGAGCGGAAAATATACCAGGGAGAACCTGCATGACGAACAAAATAGGTTGAGCGGTTTTGACTTTTTTCCGCATGACAAAGAATGGGGTTTCCGTATTTTGGATACCGTTCGCGAAATTGCCCAAGGATATGAAGCGACACCAGCTCAAGTCTCGCTGGCTTGGCTTCTTGCCCAGCCCCATGTCAGCAGCGTATTGGTCGGCTCAAGTAAATTGACCCAATTGGACGAGAATCTTCGCGCGGCAGAGCTTTCGTTGAGCGGCGAGGATGTGGCGAGATTGAATGAATTGACGCGCCCTGTTGCCATGTATCCGAATTGGTTTGCGGCCATGACGAATGATGCGCAAATTGCAGAAGCTTTGGAATAGTGAATATATGATACGAATTTCATCAGCAAGGTCAAGATTTGCCTGCGGCTTTCGAGATCGCCCGCTCTATGTACAAGGAATTGGCGATGTTCAAACTTTATGAAGCGCCGGCGATTGAAGAGGCGAAGAGCTGACCTAGCCGATTTAACAAGCGGGATCGCTAGTAAATAAACCAATTCCAGTCTCATAATAATTGTGAAAACCCAACATGAACCCCCACTGTTACCTGGCTAGATATAGGGTAACAGTGGGGGTTCATTCATAGAAAAACGATTCGTTAAGCGTTGTTTGAACCCGATCGAGTCGACAGGCAGCGTATCATATCCGTACTTACACAGCATATCCATTCGATTTGCATGAAAGAGCAGGTATTATGAGTATCACAAATCCCCACTCGAATATATACCCGGGCGGGGGATGCATATTTGATAAATACAAAGTTTGGGCACAGTGAAACCGAACCATTAGGGCCAGTCTGAACGTTCAAACCGAATCAAATCCTCAAACCGCTGCTTCCCTCGCTGCTCCCCTTTCCAATCCTCAATAGGCAGCAGAACACGAAACGAAAAATCACAAAGCGAGGTAATATCTTAAAGATTGATTCATTTATTTTCTCATCTATATCCTAATCATTTAATCCCTTTCCATTGAGAATATGCGGCAAATATTTTTCAACCCTTGATTCTCGAGTTTTTGCTTGTTTGGGTTGGGAAAAATGAAGAATGTACGCTCTTTGCCGTCCCGGCGTCAATGCTTCAAAAGCAGTTTTTAAGTCAGGGATTTCAACGAATTTATTTTGTAACTCTTCAGGAATGACGTATTCCGTATGCTGTTTATAGTTCACTTGCAAACCGGCTTTTTCAATTTCAATGGCCTCATCAATATAAGTTTTCAAGATAAGCTGCATCTCATCTATTTCTTGAACGTTGGTAAACCGAATCTGGCGCGCCGCCTGTACATTCTCCGTTTGTTGGATGAGGATCCCATGGGGATCTTTTAACAAGGCACCTTTGTGAAACAGAAGCGCGCAGTATTCTTTAAATCCATGTATTAAAACGATGTTTTTATTTTGAAACGTGTAACAAGGATGCATCCACTTAAATTCTTCGGTTAGCTCACAGTCAAGAACGATAGTTCTCAACCTCTCGAATTCTTCCTTCCACATTTTAGCCTTGCTAAAAAATGGATCAATCTTAGGATTCCTTTCACCTTTTGTCATCAAAGAACACTCCTCTTCAATTTTTCGATCAGCTGACAGTTAAAAATGGTCATTTTCAATTGCTCCAATTGAATCGGATAAGGCGGACCAAACGAATCGATCGTACCGAATGCGGTTACTATTCCAACACCTTTTCAAGCTCGCCGCACCATTTACTCCAGCCATACTTAGCTCCATTGAGTGCTTGATCGTTTGAGATTCCGGTTTGTTCGAGATGAAGGTTAACCTTTCCATTCCCTAAATCCTGCAGCGTCCATGTGACCGTATGCTTCTCTCCGCTGGCCCAAGTATAGGACAACCGGTATGGTTCCTCCACGATAAGCACTTCGCCTTCAATAATCCCATTCCAATATTCGGTCGGCTGCGTGCGAAACTGAAAATGGTGTCCTACGACGGGCTTAAAATTATTTTCCATCGCCTGACCGGTGTGGATGTTGGCCACCCACTTGGCAAGCTTGCTTGAATCGGTTAAGGCGGACCAAAGTTTCTCGATCGATGTCGTGAACTGAAAATCCATAGATAATGTTAAACTCATTCTTCTTCCTCCTCTAATAGTTGGTTCAAGCGCAACATATTCGCACTCCAGAACTTACTGTAGAAAGTTACCCAATCTTGAATTTCTCTGAGCGGAGAGGCGTTTAGCCTATATCTCGTTTCTCTGCCGACTTTTCGGTCAAGTACCAGGCCGGCCTCTTTTAGGATTGTCAAATGCTTGGATACCGCTGTACGGCCCATTTCAAAATGTGCGGTTAACTCATGAAGCGGCATCTCCTCCGCCACTGCTAACAGATGAATTAGTCGGCGCCTCGTTGGATCTGCAATCGCATCAAACACATCCCGCAATTGGTTGTTCTCGCTCACAGCCACCCGCTCCAAACAATTATTTTATGTAGTAGAAATCTCTCGTTGTACAAAGGGACCGCGTTTATTTCACCACCTCCTTAAAAATCTGCGGCTCTTCGGACGCAGCGTCCACGAGGCGAGAGCTAGGATTGCAAAACCAAGTGGGCTAAAAATATGGAACGCATAAGCCCCGTACTCTCCCACGAATGCATGTGATGCAGCTGCGCCCGTCATTCCAAAGAAAATGCCGGCGTATGCCCACTCTTTAAGCCGCGGAAGACCCGGCACGAGAATGGCTATCGTCCCAAGCATTTTCCATATCCCGAGAATGGTCAGAACGTACACCGGATACAAATGACTAGCTTCAAATTGGACACCTTTTAGTGTCTTTTTGATTATAGGACACCTTTTAGTGTCCTGTCAACAACATTCTTAAACTCCACATATGTGTTTCAACTGTCGATTTTATGCCATTTGGCTCCTTGATTACATGTTAAAAAGCCTCGGCGCGATAACGCCGAAGCTTTATGACCGTGACTCAGTTTTGGTTGGCGTCAGGACTGCTTGATTAATCTCATTCGGCACTAGATAACTGACCGTTAGCGTAATGGCTCAGCGTAACCATTTCGCCCTTGATTTAATTTCTAAAGGTAGATAAGCAAAAATAACTTGTAAATTAAGTTATTCAGGTTGATATACCTTAATACATCCATGTAATTCAATGAATATCTAGAATAAAATGTCACTAAATCGATCGCAAAGGAGAATGCATGATGACAGTGACCTTACATGATCCTATTTCTTTTGGTGGGCTACCTTTACAAAACCGACTAATCATGGCGCCATTACAGCAGTACATGGGCACTCCCGAGGCATTTGCCACTTCCCATCACACTGAATTTTACGGTCAAAGGGCAAAGCATGTGGGGCTCGTTATTATTGAATCCACTGCAGTTTCTGCGAATGGCAGGCTGTGGAAAAACGATATCGGGATATATACGGATCGTCACGTGGAACCCTTACAGAAAATTACGGACGCTGTCCACGCACACGGTACCCCTGTCTTCATCCAATTATCACATGGCGGAAGGAAATCTTCGCCCGAAGTCACGAATTCATTAGTCGCTCCGAGCGCAATTGCGTTCGACGAGCATTACGGAACACCTGAGTCATTATCTCTTGCAGGCATTGAACAGCTCATAGAGGAATATCGTCTGGCGGCCAAACGGAGCCTGGCAGCCGGGTTTGACGGAATTGAAATTCATGCCGCACATGGCTTTTTACTTCACCAATTTTTATCGCCTCTATCCAATACGCGCGTGGATGCTTATGGTGGTACTTCTGAGAACAGGGCAAGATTTTTGAAAGAGGTACTCCTCGCGATTCGAGGAGAAGTCGGTAGAGATTTTCCGGTTATCGTTCGGATTTCTGCCACCGACTATTGCGAAGGGGGGCTTACTCCAGCAGAGTGGGCACGTATGTTGAAGCCGCTCGAGTCACAATTGGACGCGATCCATGTCTCCAGTGGCGGGCTTCTCCCCATACAACCCAGTGATGTATACACTGCGTATCAGTTGCCATATGCGGCTGCTATCAAACAGCATTTCAACATTCCGGTCATTGCCGTCGGAAAGATATATACCCGCAGCCTCGCCAATCGCATCCTGGCAGATCAACTAGCCGATTCAATCGCCATCGGTCGCCCGCTCTTGGAAGATCCTGATTTTGGGGAACGTTTATTGATTTCTCAAGAACATGCTACGGTCAACTAATCCTGTGTGCTTGTTACACCATTCACACATTGCTGGCTACCAGACTTTTGTCCTCGAATGCCGTCGAGAGGACAATCAAGGGTGTTGAATAGCCATAGACATTGCAGGAATCGAGAAATCTGGCCAACGATTCGGTCGTTTCGGTCAGCACCTTCATCAAATAATTGTATTCCCCGCTAATTCTGTACAAGTCGACAATCTCAGGAGCCGTTTCGCTAAAAGCAAGGAAATCCTTGCAGTTATTGGTCTTAAACAAAACGAATGCCATGGTATGCTTGCCGAGCTTATGCGGTGAAAGCTCCGCCCGATAGCCTGTTATTATCCCTTGCTCCTCCAGCTTCCGAAGTCTTTCCGTTACAGCTGGCTGTGACATCGCAATCATTCGGCTCAATTCAGAAATGGGAATCCGAGCGTTTTCGTACAGCGTCGACAAGATTTTATAATCGATCTGGTCCATCCACGTAGCACCTCATTTTAAAAGGACTTTTATTTAGAACTAATAAATAATTAAGACCTAATAACCAAAAGCCCTTAAGATTCTTATGTGAATTTTACGTTATCTCCAATAAAATGTCACTAAATCATGTTACCTACAGTCCACCTGTCGAATGTGGAACGTCCCGACGCCTTCCTGAACGCTGTTTTTGAATTCCTGCTTTCAAAATAATTTGACCCCTACAATGCTTTATTGCGCTCAACCATGATGCCTGGTTCCCCCTCCTTCCCTCCTGTTGCTAGAACGGCCCGTTTTCTCTCTATCAACAGGAGGGCTTCTTCATCGCTCACTAGTCTTCTCGACAATCTTAATTCCTTGCAATCGTCACAATAGTAGCTCTTTCGAGTCATTTTCTTTTTCCTTTGCTCATTATAATCTAGCCATAGCAATCCATTTTACATTCCAGGTAACGGGATAAAGGAGAGAAAATAGTGAAATCAGGAAAAGGACTCATGATCATTCTATTCATCATTTCGTTTCTATGGTTCATGCATACTCTTTCGAAGAACTTTATGATCGATCCGGATTTTCACCGCTTTCTTTCCAAAAAAGATCAAGTTTTATCCAATCCATCCCTATGGATTTTGATGATACGGATTCATATCATTCTTGCTCTAATCGCACTTCTTACTGGACCCATTGGCCTTTTCAAACGTCTTCGCGTTAAATCACCTTCCTTTCACCGATGGAACGGTCGGATTTATTTCTACTCGATTTTGCTTAACTTCATCCCCGGCATTTATGCAGCTTTTTTTGCGAGTGGAGGGATATTCAGTACAATCGGATTTATTGTCTTGGATACCCTTTGGCTTGTGACAACCGTACTAGGGGTTAGATATATAAAACAGAAGGATATACAGAGACACAGTACGTGGATGACTCGAAGCTTTTTTCTTACATTTGCCAACATGACCATTTATATTATCGTCGCTGTCACTCACCATGGTCTTAATCTGCCCTATGGCACCTCATATACCATTGCAGTATGGACGTGCTGGGTCATCAATCTGGTTTTAGCGGAAATCGTTATCAGAAAAAGGGCTTTATTCTAGATCGCTGGTAGTGCCTTCAAATCCTTGTGAATTTGTCTTTTCGTCACGATAGTTATATTTGACAAATGATCGTATATGAAGAAAAGAGTCCCTTTTTGTAAAAGGAACTCCCATAAATAAAATGTATGTTTGCTATCTCAATCGAAAACTGGTCGTCGCTACCCACGTACCAATCTCTCCTGCCCACGTCGAGGGTGGCTTCATCCTTAATCGTCCTCTTAACATATAATGCCTCATATTGATCCGTGGTTCGTCAAAAAACGTTAAATGGCCAACAAATGTGGAATAAGGAGTATCAAAAGAGATTTGCTTGGTGCTTTCATTCCACATCCCTTGAACGGGAAGGGGAGTACCTCGAAAATTAACAGTGCCCATTACCCTGTTGTTCATCACTGACCTGATGACTAGTCTTCCCGTACGTAATGGTCTGCCGGCAACGCTTGCATTCAGCTCCCACGTTGACGGGAATGGCAAAGTGACTTGCGTAATCGGTCCAAATGCCACAACATGCCCTCCTCGGAAACATCCATATTTACCATTCAATGTATGCATCGCTGTCGGATTATTCAGTGGGTATACGCGTAATTCTGCTCAGGTCATCGGAATACGAAGATCTTTAGAAATTTGGGCTCACAAATATCGTGCTATAATAAAGTGGAATTCTCACAAAATGTTTTTAATGGTTGAAATTGTTAGCGGAAGGAGAAATCAATTCTTGTCACACAGAGTATATTTATACAACATCAGCACGCCCTCTGAAGCACAGGATACCGATAAGATGATGATGGAATGGGGCTATGAAATGCCTCTTTTATTACAGCCACTCTTGTTCGACGGAGGATTCATCGAAGGCAACAATTACAACAACCACACAGAGCCCGATAATGCCGGGCTGTTTTATCATGTACAGGCGGGTATCGACCACCTAAAACGCTTTTATCATTTTCTGGAGAAACAGGACCAGCTGATCAAAAATAGAGAAGTCTTTGTTGAAGCCAAAAACAATCTTTTCAACTACCTCGACAATCTGAAGCAACCTTATTTCCACCTGGATGCCTGGGACGTCTTCAATATGGACGACATCCCCCATGCTGAACAGGCGCAAATCTGGCTAGACAATATTGCCCATAACAACGAGATCATCAAAAAAGCAATGGACAACAACGACATCTCGTTATTGCGCTTTTCCGATTTGATGGACGTGAATCCCGGATTTCAATCGTTTGCCGAGCTGCTTAATTATGAAGAGTACCAATATGGCTGGAGGCACATCTGGCAACCTTACGAAGAAGAGGCGGCTGTAGAGATTTATGAGGAAAATGGTCTCTGGGGATTGAAAGACAAGGCAGGAAAGGTATTACTTCATTCGCAATTTGATGAGTTCTATGGATTTGGTCCCGAAAATCTTGCCGTGGTCGTCAAAGCAGGCAAATATGGCTATGTAAACCAATCAGGCAAAATCGTAATCCCGTTGGTATGGGATGACGCCTACGATTTTGAATATGGCTCCTCGTTGGCCATTGTCAAACAAAACGATACATTCGGTCTCATTGACATCAATGGAAACATAGTCATCCCCACACAATATGAAGAAATAGAAGCTCTCGACTACAGCGGAGATTTTACGGCAAAGAAAGATGGGAAATGGGGAGTATTGGACAGTAAAGGAGACGTTGCCATACCTTTTGAATATGACGAAGCTTTCGAGTATGGTGAGCATTTTTACCATACCGCAGTGAAAGGGAAAAAGAACAAGAAAATATTCAACAAGCATTTCGTATACATCGGTGAATTTCCAATATCTGCAGTGGAACACATCGGTGAGGGACTTATCCTCGTAAAACCGCACAAGAATGCCAACCACAGCACTTTATACAAGAAAGACGGTACCGTTTGCACGTCAGGCTTCGATAAAATAAACAGGCAATCCACCTTCCCTAATTTGCTGATACTGCGCAAGGGGAAAACGCATGCTGCCTTGGGCATACAGCAGGAAAGCCTTCTGCTCCCCTATGAGTTTGATGCGCTGATTGATTTACATGCCTATATCGAATCACAGCCAAGCAATCTGGTGTTGGCGCAAAAGGATGGAAAAAAAGGCATATTTAATGGGGACCCCAATCATCCATCGTGGTTATTTCCTTTGGAGGATTACGAAAACATCCATTGGCTCTATGAAAATATGTTTGCCCTGCAGCGAAATGGGCTATGGGGTATTGCCAGTTCGCCTGAAAACTGGTTGAGCGGTTTTGAATTCGACTTGGTGGTACGGAAAGCTCCTGTTAACGGTTTCGCTTATGCGTGTAAGGGACCTGACGTTTATGTAGTGGACGCGCACGGTGTGTCAATAGCTGATCAATCCCTGGTACTGGAAGATGCCGAAGATGTATATGATCACTATCATTTTGACGCCAACGTACGTAAGCGCCTACTGGAATATGCGAAAGCGGCTGCCACCGATGAGAGCAGCCTTGATGAATCTGCACCGGTGCATACTTTGTATAACCTGAGCATGGCTGCCTACGACACAGGCGATTACGAAAAATCCATCCACTACGATACCATAGCGGCTAATAAGGGCTATTCTCCCTCCATGAACAACCTTGCCCACATCTATTACAGTGTGGAAGGCTATCTCGATGATGATTTGGCTTTTTACTGGTATGAAAAGGGCGCTGCAGCAGGCGACCCAAATGCCATGAACGGGTTGGGCGCTTGCTACAAAAACGGTATAGGAACGATGACCAATGCAGAAAAGGCATTGCATTGGTTTGGCAAATCTGCAGACAACGGTCTTGCCTTGGCCCACAATAACCTTGGCGCCATCTATTATGAGGGACAACTGGTACCGCAAGATATCGACAAGGCGCTCTGGCATTATCAGCAGGGGGAAATACTGGGCGAGCCCGACCATTCCTGGCTAGGCTACTTGCACGATTTGAAAGGGAACCATGAAAAGGCTGTCCATTATTATCAGCTGGATTATGAAGACGGCAGCGATGTAGGGGCCTATAACTTGGGGATCTGTTACAGCCAAGGCCTAGGCGTAACCAAAGATATTGCCGTGGCCATCACCTATTTTCATGCCGCTTTGGAAAGAGCATATCCACATGCCCATCTCGAACTAGCCCGGATATACCTCAACGAAGACGATTTTGCAGATGAATCCTTGGTGAAACACCATATCTCGGAGGCCGAAAATGCTGGCCTTGAGATCCCTCAAGAACTCTTAACTTAAAAGGAAGGACACATATAAGGAGCGGAACGTTTATTCCAGGGCTGGAGGTCGCGGGATATGTGCGGGAAATCGGAGAGGCGTGGTAGGCTTTCTAGGTCAGGCCGCACGTCGTTTGGGAGCCGGCCAGGGGAAACTGCCACTGAAGATGGCGGAGTAACATGTAAAAAAACGCAGCCTTTAGTTGGCTGCGTTAGCTTTTCTCCTCTCCAATATATATCGCATGGAAAGATCGATTTTTTATACGATTGAAATCTCGCAGGATCCTTACCTGTCCGTACAAGCTCTAGCCAAACAGATTCATCGCCAGCTTGACAGATGACCAGATGGCGAGAACGGTTGCAGCAGCAAGCAACAAATTCTCAAACCAGTTATTCCGGTATTTTCCCAGCATCTTTTGATTGGAGAGAATGAGCAGCCCCACTGAAATCACCGGAAACCCGATAATGTTTAACGCATTCACACCAACAACCAACGTAATAAAACCAGGCATACCCGGGATGGACCAAATGATCGGAGAAATTAACATAAATAAAACAAAAAACTTGAATGCCGGATCATTTTCTAATTGATTGCCGTATTTTATCCGGCGCTCCTTCTTGATCAATTGCAAGGCATCTGTCAGCAATTTGGGAAAACCGGATGTTTTGCCAACCACACTGCTAAACAGGATGCTGAATACGCCTAGATAAAAGATGACCGATCCAGCATGACCAAGATAGAGCGAAAGAGCCTTTGACAGGTCGTGAATATCATTGATTTCAATACCATTCGGCTTCAGGATCTCTGCCCCCACAATCCACACCGCCAAATCTATGACAATCGCGACACAAATGGCAAACAGCAAATCATTGCGTTGCAGTTTTTTATGTTCCGGCCTAATCCATCCTTTATCCTTCATAAAATAAGGATGAACAAAGTTGGCAATGGAACCGGCAACAGCGCCTGTTATGGAAATAATAAGGAGGAACGCACCGTAGAATCCTTCGTCCTCAGGAATTCCGAAGCCTATCGTACCCTTTACAATTTGACCGACATCCGGAGTTGACCATACTGCCAGTACAAGAAAAGCAATGGTCATCAGAGAAAGCGACACTTTCATGAGGTTTTCCAGTGTATTGTATATGCTTTTCCCGAGGATGAACAACGCCGCAATGACGACTACCACAGACCACATGAACGGGTGACCAAATCCCAGCAGGGCGGCTAACGCTTCTCCGGCCCCCTTGATCATGTAGGAGTTAAACAAATGCCCCATGATGAATGCGTAAATCAGAAAGAAGTACGGATAAAATTTATGTAAGCGGGCATATCCTTCCAAGATGGAGACACCATCTGAATTACATAACTGATAACGTGCCATCACATTCACAATCAGATAGCGAAGCAATAAGGAGATTGCCAGTACCCACATCAAGCTATATCCATAATGCGCTCCCGCAAGTGAAGCATCAACCAGATCACCTGCTCCGAGCCAGCACAATACCGCAATAATTCCCGGACCATAGGAACGTAAACGCTCAAGAATCGAGCGTGAAACCTTTTGATTCACTTCCTGATCGATTTGCATGTTCATTCGTCTATCCTCCTTTGATATTCATTTAAGTAAGCGCTTTCAACCGTTGCAATCGAGAGGCAGCTCTCTTAAGGTCATTGTTCTTCTGACTGCCTCCGTTATCCCTTTACTATCCAAGACTCGGGGTAATCGTCACTGTTTTAATGGAAGTAAAGAATTCTACTGCACTTTGCCCCTGTTCTCTGGAATGAGAGCTGGATTGCTTCATCCCTCCGAATGGGGCTTGCAGTTCTACACCGGCACTCTCTCCGTTAACCTTGATTAAGCCCGCATCAATTTCCGACACAAAATACATCGCTTTGGCAAGATCTTTGGTAAATAGGGAAGCGCTTAATCCAAAACGGGAGTTATTTGCCAGTTCAATCGCTTCCTCCATACTCTCGAATGTAAACAGACAGAGGACGGGTCCGAATATTTCTTCTTGGGCCAACGGTGTATCGATACCCACGTTTTCAAATACGGTTGGCTCAAGGAAGTACCCGTTCTCAAGATTCTTCCCACCAGGTACATTTCCCCCATAGAGAAGTGTGGCACCATCCTGTATCCCTTTTTCGATAAAAGAAAGCACGGTCTCATACTGGGATTTTGAAGCAAGCGGCCCCATATAAACCCCTTCATCCAAGCCGGAACCGATCGTAATGGCTTGAATCTTTTTCAGGATCATTTCTTTGCACTTGTCGTAAACCGACCGCTGGATAAACACCCTGCTGGTTGCCGTGCACTTTTGGCCCGTATGCTTCATCGCTCCATTAACGACTAATTCCGCTGCTTTTTCAAGGTCAGCATCTTCCAGAATGATCGCCGGATTTTTCCCGCCCATTTCCAATTGGAATTTGACACCGCGTGCCACAGCACTGAGTCCGATGCGTTTGCCAACCTCGTTCGAACCTGTAAACGTGATTCCGTTTACATCCGGATGGGAGACGAGATCGTTGCCGACAACGGAGCCCTTGCCCGTCACCAGATTGACCACCCCTGCGGGGATTCCTGCATCAACCAATGCTTCGACCAGCTTTATACCGGTGATGGAAGTTTCGAGTGCAGGTTTAAACACGACCGTATTTCCAAAAATTAACGCCGGCGCAATTTTCCAAGTGGGGATGGCAATGGGAAAATTCCATGGTGAAATGACAGCAACCACCCCGAGTGGAACTCTGGTTGTATACAGTAAGTTCTTGCTGTCCGTCGATGGAATGACATCCCCTACTTTTCTCATTCCTTCTTGCGCGTAATATCTAAGAATCGAGGCTGCCCGCAGTACTTCCCCTCTTGTCTCGGCAAGCGTTTTTCCCATTTCCCTAGTGGCGATGACGGCAATCTCATCCAGTCTGTTCTCCAAAATATCGGCTGCCTTTTGCAAATAGGTACCTCTTTGTGTGGAAGAGATCGATTTCCAGGTTTGTAAGGCTTTTTTTGCTGAGAGCACCGCGTGATTCACATCTTCAAAGGTTGAGCTTTGGACGTTTCCAACGACTTCATGGCGGTTAGCCGGATTCATGATGGAAATCGTTTCCCCGCTTGCAGCTTCCTTCCATTCACCATTGCAATAGTTTTTATAAGTGGTTGTCATTTTGTTTTCACCCCGCCTATAACCTTACTGTGAAACCAAATCGGTTTTCGGGTATTTATCAAAGGCATTCTTCAGAATCCTTTCCAGTTGCAGATAGTGCTCTTTTTCTACCGGTATAAGGGGTGCTCTTACGGTTGGGCCAACAGGCAATCCGACGATTTCCATACCTGCTTTGATCAAGGAAACAGCATATCCTTTGCGCAGCTTGCGGACTTTGTTGATTGGGAGAATGACGTCTTGATAGATAGCGGAGACGAGTTCGGTGTTTTGTTGAATCAATGCTTCATAGAAGAGTTTGGATATGTGAGGGATATAATTGGAGATGGCAGAGGAATAGGAGCGAAAACCGATAGAAGCGTAAGCCGGCATGGTTACCTCCGCAAAAGGCATTCCGTTGTACCATTCCAGACGCTTACCAATGGTTTGCGTCAACTCAATGATGTGTTCCATGTTTCCGTAGCCGTCTTTAAAACCCACGACTTGCGGGTTTTCGATTATTCGTTGTACTGTTTCTACGGTAAAAATCGCATTGTCCCGTTGGTAAAGGATGGCGTTTCGGTCTGTACTTTCAACGATTGATTGGATGTATTGGTACAGGCCCTCTTGTTCTCCTTCAATCAAATAGGGAGGAAGAAGCAAATAACCATCCACTCCCGCTCTTTCTGAGATCTGGGCCAATTCCACCGCGCTCGCCAGATTACCTCCCACGCCAGAATAGACAGGTACTTTCTCTCCCGCTGCACTGACAGCTACCTCCAGCATCTGTTGGTATTCATCGCGGCTCAATGATTGAAATTCACCGGAACCGCAAGCGATAAAGATGGAAGAGATGCCTTCCTTGATTAAGAATTGTATATTGGCGACCAGTGCATGTTCGTCCAGCTTTCCATGCACATCAAATGGCGTAATTGGAAATCCTAGAATACCCAAAGGTACTGTACTCCCATTTTTCATTCTGGTTTCTCTCCTCTAAGTGGTTTTGTTCTTAGTACAACAACACCTATATGAAATTGCTGAAATAGCTTCTATTGTTTATACTTGATAGTGGTACCTCAATGTTACTGATGGGTCGGCTCCGCAACCTGACACCTCGTTACGTAACAGGGGGTACTTTTTTGTTTTGGCAGTTCGTTTTTACTCCAATTGCAGTTATTGCATGATCTTCTGACGAACATAGCTTAAATGCCGGTACATCTGTGCAAATGCTTCATGGGGATCACGCTTGGCCAAAGCGTGATAGATAGCTGTGTGATGTTCTACCGTTAGCTCCCGTTCCCTGACTCTGATCTGACTGTTCATCTTGTCATGGGTGACCAACAGTGAATCAACCATACCTTCCACAACCGGATTATCAGCACTCAAGGCAATAATCTGGTGGAATTCGATATCGATTTCTCCATAATCATTGTCTGGACTGTTCGCGATCAGTTCGATCGTCTTGTGCAATCTTGCCAGTTGCGTATCGGTTATCTTTTCAGCAGCCAAAGTCACCAATCCCAACTCCAGCGACATTCGAGCCTCAATGATTGCTGGCAGATTATCGACTGCTAACGCCAGCATGACTGAAAATGGCTTGCTCCCGATCTTGTTGTTAAAATACGTCCCGTCTCTTGTCTTGCGAGAGATTATTCCGAGTGTTTCAAGTGAACTGAGTGCCTCTCGTAAAACAGGCCGGCTGACAAACAGCTTTTCCATTAGTTCCATTTCCGTAGGCAGCCTATCTCCTGGTTTCAACTGGCCACTCTCCAGCAGTTGAACGATACGTTCCACCACCTGCTTTGACAACGTCTTTCGGCTGACAGAGTTCACAATAATCGCATCGCTTTCCATAATCCCCCTCCTTTCTGTAAAATTATGTTACGGGTTTAATTGTAAGACAAATTGAATTGTAAGACAATATATTTATTCAGAATTTTTGTGTTTTTCGAGAATATATCCTTCCCTTAAATCGGTAGCCCCTTCTTCTCTCCAATGTCACTGACGGCATACATGCAAAAAAGGACCTCTCAATGAGTGGTCCTCTAACCCAGGTTAAACCCAATCATATTTATACACTAAAACATCTCTGTATTGTTCAACTACTGGATTATTCGATCGTAAGTATCACTTTTCCTCGACCATGACCTCTCTCTACCTCTCTATGGGCGTCCGCAGCCTGGTGTAACGGAAATTTCCTACGGATATGGATATCCACCATCCCTTTATTGTATAGATCAACGAGCTCCGCAAGCCTTTCTGAGGATCGAGTACCGCTTATCTGAGGAATGCCCAATTGATCAGCCATCTCGAAGGACACCATTGTCCGGATGCGGCTTTTGTCTTTTACCAACTCGATGGAAGCCAGCAGAGCTTCCGGTCCGGCAGCATCCAAGACCGCATCCACCCCCTCCGGAGCGACCAGGCGCAGTCGCTCCGCAAGTCCTTCTCCATAGCTGACCGGGACCGCCCCGAGAGAACGAAGGTAATCGTGATTGCTTTGACTTGCAGTTCCAATGACGGTCGTTGCCCCCCATGCCTTTGCCAACTGGATTGAAAATGTACCCAGACCGCCGGCCGCGGCATGGATGAGCACCGTGTCTCCCTTCTTAATGCCAAGTTCCTTTAGAGCCATGTGTGCCCCCTGGCCATTGCCAGAAAATCCACCGGCGGTTTCCCAAGGCATGTTGCCGGGTTTAGGCACGATTTGGTTTGCGGAAACCACGAGATATTCCGCATAGCTATTCAACAAACTGAAACCCATTACCTCGTCTCCCACAGCAAAACCATCAACGCCCTCGCCTACTTGATCGATGATACCGGCGAATTCATTCCCCGGTACTACCGGAAATTTCAATTCAATGCCTGATGGAGTCCAGCCACTGCGCAATTTGCAATCGAAAGGAAGTACACCTGCCGTTTTCGTCCGAATCCTCACTTCCCCTTTACCTGCATGCGGTGTTTCGAGTTCCATTAATTGCAAAACCTCAGCTGGGCCGAAAGCCGAGAATCCCATTGCCTTCATAAGTCCTTCCTCCTTATTTCAAATAATCAGAACGCTTTGCTTTGTCAAACCCGAAATAATAAAACAACGAAATGACCACAATCAAAGCGGAGAGAATCAAGTAAATATTGCTGTAAACGGCAGCGTTCGAATGCGCTTGAAGTGGATTCCAGTTCAGGTCTGCTCCGTGGTCGACCATCTTCCCGTACAAGCTTGCGAACACAGCTCCCGCAATAAAATTCAGCATCGACAGAAGCCCCATCCCCACCCCGCTCTGCTCTGACGGCAGCATCCGGGAAATCGCGTTGGATAATGCTATGTAGCTGAACGCCTGGCCGACATTCCCAAAGATAAGAAAGAAAGCGATCCACGCTGAAGAGACCCCAGCAAATGATGACAATAACAAGAAACAACTCAAAAGGAATATAGATGCCGAATAGAACAGGAATGCATTGCCCTTCGAATCCGCTATTATTCCGCTTTTACGTCCTAAGAGCGCGGTCGCGGCAGCAGCCGGGATCATCACTACGCCAACCGTACCTGCAGCCAAATGGTTCACTTCGAACAGCAATTGTGGCGTTAAAAAAAATAAGGAGTAGCCGATTCCGGTCGAAAGAAAAGCGATGACAAGTCCGATACAATAATCTCTGTTCCGGAACAAAGCCGGGCGGATAAACGGTTCCGCCGTGGAACGAATTCTCATGACGAACAGCCCAAACAAGAATATGCATCCTACTACAGGCATCCATGCACCATTTGTGACAGCCAAAAGCAGCAAGGTAACCGTTCCACTGAGCAATCCGCCACCTATCCAATCGATTTTCCCTTTGTTCTTAGGCTCATCGTTCAAATATTTGCGGTAGTATGGCAGTGCGAGCAAGGTGAGCAGAGGCATGCAAAAAAGGAATCGCCAATGCAAAACACTGATCAATAAGGCGGCAACCGCTGGACCCAATGCACTGCCGATTGCTCCGCCGGTCATCGCAATTCCCAGAGCCTTTCCCCGGATTTCTACTGGAAAATTGCGTACCGGTATGATCGATGCGGTCGCCGGGATGACCGCAGCCCCCGCTGCCTGTACAATCCGACCAAGAAGAAGCATCCAGAGGTCTTGGGCGACCAGTCCAATCAAGGAACCAAAAGCAAAGACGATTAATCCGAACGTAAGCAGATTTTTAAGCTTGCAGGTGTCGGCTAGCTTTCCATAGATAACGGTGCTAACCGCATATATCAACAAGTAGACCGACGTTACCCAACTAACCTGTGCCAAGGAAAGTTCAAATTCTGCCATGATCTCGGGCAATGCGATGTTGAACATCGTCGCAGTCATTACAGTAATGGCGAGTGTGAACGCAACGATTCTCAGTAAGCGGTCCCTTGGTACCCGTTCAACTTCGGATTTCAAAATCTGCATCACCCTTTCTTTTATGTGATTGCGGTACCTTCGTGGACTATTTTATAATCAAAAGAAAATAAACTGAAATATATATTCATATATATACGTTATATACCTCAGTATATAGGGAGGAAAAAAGCGTGGAGCTGCTCCAATTGCGATATTTCAGGAAAGTCGCCAAGCTTGAGCATATGTCGCAAGCGGCGCAGGAGCTGCATATCGCCCAGCCCGCACTCAGCAAAACGATTGCAAGGCTGGAAGAGAATATTGGCGTTCCTTTATTCGATCGACATGGCGGGCGAATTCGGCTGAATTCTTTCGGGAAGGTTTATTTGGAAAAGGTGGAGAAGGCGCTCAACCTTTTGGATGAAGCAAATTTGGAAGTGACCGAACTTGCCGGTATGGAGCAAGGGAGCATTCATTTGGCGACTTCAACATTAGATCGCTTGTCGGAGCCGTTAAGTGAGTTTATCATGCGTCATCCGAAAGTACGCTTGCAGATTTCACAAGGCTCAATGGAGGAAATCGGGCATCTGATTGCATCTGGCGAGGCTGATATTGGCTTTACGGCAATGCCTTTTGACCGTCCCGGTTTCATACAGAAGACTGTCCTGTCTGAAGACCTTTATTTGGCCGTCCCGCAAAATCACCGGTTGGCCAATCGTACGTACATTCATTTGGAAGAAGCGGCGAATGAATCGTTTATTGGTTAT
>DASQNU010000275.1:0-4359 GCA_035644815.1 Bathyarchaeia archaeon
TTTCCACGTAACGCCATCCAGCTTTACGGTAGCCGCATCCCAATAATTCTCGTTTTTCACCATTTTCAATTCACTGTCATGCGTCCATTCTGTCAGCTTGAACGGACCGTTCCCCACGAAAGTCGCTGCCTCTTTGGCCCACTCCGGATTTTTTTCAACCGTAGCTTGGTGAACGGGGAAGAAAGCAGGATTGGAAACCATCAAAAGGAAATAAGAGGCCGGCTGATTCAGTGTCACTTCGAGCGTCTTGTCATCCACCGCTTTGACCATCATGCCGTCCGCGTTTCCTTTTCCTGCATTAAAGGCTTCAGCACCGACGATCACATTGGCGAGGAACGCTGCTGAAGATGCCGTTTTCGGATCAGCCATCCGTTTCCATGCGTAGACGAAATCGGACGCCTTCACCGGATCCCCGTTGGACCATTTTGCATCACGCAGGATGAACGTATACGTCTTGCCATCCGGAGATACCTTCCATTCCTGAGCCATCGCCGGTTCTACCTTGTGATCTTTGCCCAGGCGGGTCAGCCCCTCCATCAGGTTGTTCAGAATGTCATAGGAGATCTGGTCAAAGCCGATGGGCGGATCGAGTGAAGTCGGTTCATTAATGTTATTCAGGACGAGAATTTTCGGCTCCGTGCTCTCCGGCGCTTTTGGCTGCTCCGCGCTTGGCGCTGTCTGTTGATTGTTAGCCGCAGGTTGACCCGAACAGCCAGCGAGCAGCAGGGCGGCAGACAGCAGCATCGTGCCAGCAAGTGAAAGCAATTTTTTCATTTCTTTTTCCCCCTTATCATGACGATATTTTCAGTGAAACTCTACCTATGTAAGTGTCATCACCTGCCTTTTCTTTTCACCAGTGTGGTTATGTGTCACAAGCCGGTTGCGGTTTGCAGCGGAAACACGTTCTTTGCCCGTGGATCCTGCAGCCAACAGCTGACGTAGTGTTCGTGGGCGAGATCTGTCACTTCCGGCTGGTGAAGACGGCATACTTCCAATGCATAGTCACAGCGCGCTGCAAAAGCACAGCCAGCTGGGGGAGCAAACAGATCAGGCGGCGTCCCCGGTATGGGGCGCAGCGGCTGGCTGCGATCATCATCTAGACGCGGCATGGAGGCTAACAGACCCTTGGTATAGGGATGCTGTGGCTGGTAAAAGATTTGGCGGATCGGCCCAGACTCAACGACCTTTCCCGCGTACATCACACTCACTTTGTCCGCTAGCTTCGCGACAACTCCCATGTCATGCGTAATGATAATAATCGAGATACCTGTTTTCTTTTGAATCGATTTGAACAATTCCAAAATTTGCGCCTGGATCGTGACATCCAAGGCAGTAGTAGGCTCATCGGCAATCAGGATCGAGGGACGGCAGACCAAGGAAATCGCGATCATGATCCGCTGCCGCATCCCTCCGCTGAACTCGTGCAAATATTGCTTCAGACGCCGCTCTGGATTCGCGATCCCCACCAAATTCAGCATCTCGATGGCCTGTGCCCGCGCTTCCTTCCGACTGATTTTTTGGTGACGGATGATGCCTTCCATGATCTGCTCCCCAATCGAGATCGTCGGGTTCAAGGACGTCATGGCATCTTGGAAAATCATTGAGATTTTGGAGCCTCGCAGCTCTCGCATTTCTTTTTCCGTAAGCTTGCAAAGATCCATACCGTCCAGTAGGATCTGCCCGTCTGTAATCTTTCCCGTATGCTCAGGGATGAGTCGCATTACGCTGCGGGCCGTGACGCTTTTCCCGCAGCCGGATTCTCCGACAATCGCAAGTGCCTCTCCTTTGTTCAAGGAAAAAGATACACCCCGGACGGCTTGCACCTCTCCGCCGTGCGTCTGAAAGGTTACATGCAGATTTTCCACCTGCAGCAATTTACTCATCTCGTCCTACCTCCTCTGCCTTGGGTCGAATGCATCTCTGAGGCCATCTCCCAGTACATTGAATGCGAGCATCGTCAAGGAGATGAAAAAGGCAGGGAAAAACAACCGCCACCAGTGACCCGAGAGAATGCTCGGGATACCGTCGTTGGCCATGACCCCCCAGCTCGCCAGCGGAGGCTGAACGCCAAGCCCCAGAAAACTGAGGAATGCTTCCGCAAAAATCGCCGTCGGTACGGAGAAGGTGACCTGGACGATAATGATGCCCAGCGTATTTGGCAGCAAATGCTTGCGGATGATATAGGGCACTTTTCCTCCCAATGTCCGCGCTGCCAGCACATATTCCGATGATTTCAGCTGCAAGACCTGCCCGCGGACGATCCGGGCCATCCCGATCCAGCCGGTCGCACTTAACGCGATAATGATCGTATCCAGACCAGGTCCCATGACGACCATCAGCAAGATCACCATCAGCAGATACGGAATACCGTACAAAATATCCGCGATCCGCATCATCACGTTGTCGGTATTTCCGCCCAGATAGCCTGCCAAGCCACCATAGATCACACCGATCAACAAATCGATCAGTGCCGCCATCACGCCGATGAACAGCGAAATCCGTGCCCCGTACCAGATCCGGGCAAACACGTCACGCCCCAGCTCATCCGTGCCGAACCAATGCTCTGCAGAAGGAGCCTGATTGCTGTCCAGCAGTTTTTGTTCCGTGTAGCTGTATGAAGTCAGCGAGGATCCGATCAGCGCCATGATGGCGATGACCACAATGATCATCATTCCGCCGATCGCCAGCTTGTTTTGTCGCAAACGCAGCCAGGCCCCTTGCCAAAAAGAAAGCTTAGGTCTGACAATGGCTTCTGCATGAAGAATCTCTTTGTTCATGGGTACAAACAAATCGTTGGAAACCGCCATGTTCATCACCCCTCTTTCTTGTGCAGCTTAATGCGCGGATCCACAATGCCATAAAGAACATCCACGACAAACATCATAAAGATTAACAGAATGCTGTAAAACACAGTCGTACCCATAATCACCGTATAATCGCGGTTATAAATGCTGTCGACAAAGTATTTCCCCATCCCCGGGATGGCAAAGATTTTTTCAATGACAAAGCTTCCGGTCAGTACATTGGCGATCAACGCGCCTACCAGCGTAATGACGGGCAGCAAGGAATTGCGCAGTCCGTGCTTGATAATGATCACCCATGGTGCCAATCCTTTCGCCCGTGCTGTCTCCATATAGTCCTGGGTCAGCACATCAAGCATGTTGGCCCTCGTAAAGCGTGCGATGATCGCCAATGGACCAAAGGACAGCGCTAATGCCGGCAGTACGATATGCTTCCATGTCCCCCAGGTTGCCACGGGAAACAGCTTCCATTCTACGGCCATGTATTTGATCAACAACGCTGCCACTACGAAGCTGGGCACCGCAATGCCAATGACCGAAACAACGGTCGCTACATAGTCGATCAGCTTGTTATGACGGAGCGCGGCAACCACCCCGAGTGACACCCCGGCGATGATGGCAAACGAGAGGGCTACGATTCCGAGCTTGGCGGAGACAGGAAACGAACGTCCCAGCATATCATTCACAGTTTCCGGTGCCCGGATAATCGACGGTCCCAGTTCAAATTGGATCAGGCTTTTCAAATAGGAAACATATTGAACGGAAAGCGGTTTGTCCAACTGGTACAAAGCCATGAGATTCTTCTCGACTGCTTCCGGAAGGGCTTTTCCATCACGATCAAAAGGAGATCCGGGTACGGAATGCATGAGAAAAAAGGTCACAGTCACGATCAACCAGAGGGTAATGATCATGGATACAAATCGTTTCATTATGTACGGAAGCAATGGAAACGACCTCCTCTTTGCAAGTAAATAGAATGGGCTGGAAGTATAGCTATAGCAAAAAACCCAGCAAACGATCCTTTCGCCATTGAAAGAGTCATTTACTGGGTTTTATTTACGTTGCATGCGTGACTCGCACACCAATAAATAAAGCAGCATTGGTTCCATATGTAATTGAAAACGCCTAAATTCCTCAGGCAAGCTCTGCAGCGCCTAACTTTTCTCTGGCTTCCATAGCCAGCTTATATTTTTTCTGTGCATCCTTGAATGCGACGATTAAAGCTTTTTGGGAGGAACCAAAATAGCGGGTCCGGATCTGGAATTCCACTTCCGTAGTGGAAAAGATCGATTGTCCAATAAAAATAGAGCGTACAAAATCAGTGGTCAGTTGAATCGTGGAGGAACAACCAGCATCGATAATCTTGCCATTGGAGGTATCCACAACAAGTCCGATAAAAAAGCCGCTGAACTGCTGTGTGATCGGATTGTTGCTCGGAGCCTGGGCATCGCCTACTAAATACAACGTATCATGGTCGTACAAGGGGGATAACCTCGCTTTGCAGACACTCATTCCCTGCTTGCAGGATGTTTACCGGGTGACCGATCAACGACTGCAA
>DASQNU010000276.1:0-4667 GCA_035644815.1 Bathyarchaeia archaeon
AGTTGGTGAGCCGTAGAACATATCCGCTACCAGCGCCATTGCCCGTCGTGTGTCTGGTACGATTGCCTGCACAACAGAAGGAGGCAAAGGCAGCTCCCGTTCCGTAAGAACAGCAACCGCACCTTGCTCCGCCGCCTTTTGTGCGAAATCATGACCGTCCACCGTAAAACCTGGAAGGCAGACGAACAGATATCCTTCCTTCACTTTACGTGAATCTGCTGTCATACCTGTAATCTCAATGTTGTCATCTCCCACCGTGCGTACCAGCAACAAGGGAAAAAGCAGATCCTTTAACAACATGACAATGGCACCCCATTTTCCATCTAATCTAGTATTGACCAATGCTATCCATTTTCAACATAGAGGAGAGACCCCTCTATCCAAAAACTCATTTTATCGCTAAGGGCTCGTTTTGTCACCCAAATAGATGCGAATTTTTGAACCTTCCGCGACCTTGACACCTGGCGCGGGCGACTGCTTGACGACATGCGTACCTTTTCCAGAAACCACCAATGGCAGTACGTCATACGAGGTCGCGATCTCCTTCATCGAAAGACCCACTACATTCGGCACTTCAATCAGCGGTTTTTCCGGATACACATACTCTCGCTCAATCGGACTCGGCCGTTTTGGCACGTTCATATATTGTAGAGACGAATCGATAATATTTTTTACACTCGGTGCCGCGATCAATCCCCCAAAGGCCAGCGCCTTCGGATTATCTACCGCGAAATAGACGAGAATTTGCGGATCGTCAGCTGGTGCGAAGCCAATGAACGATACGATGTATTCACCATCGACATAGCGTCCATTCCGCACTTTTTGGGCCGTACCCGTCTTTCCGCCAACCCGATACCCTTCAATATAGGCTTGTCGTCCAGTCCCTTTCGCTACGACGGACTCCAGTGCATTGCGTACCTTTTCCGAGGTCTCTGGGGATATGACTTGACGCACAACCGTTGGCTCTGTCCTGCCAATGATGCCCTGGGTGATACTGTCGCGCCATTCCTTTGCCACATAGGGCTTCATCAGCTTACCGCCATTGATTGCGGCTGCCACTGCTGCCATCTGCTGGATCGGTGTAACGGAAACCCCCTGTCCAAAGGATGTGGTTCCCAGCTCTACAGGACCTACGCGGTTTAGGTTAAACAACAAACCATTTTCTTCTCCTAACAGGTCAATGCCGGTTTTTTTCCCGAAGCCAAATTTTTCGATGTAGCGGAACAAACGCTCTTTCTGCAAACGTTGTCCCATCGTCACAAACCCCGGGTTGCAGGAATTTTCCACGACCTCCAGCATCGTCTCTTGACCGTGTCCTTGTCGCTTCCAGCAGCGCAGCCGTTTGCCCGCTACCATGATATAACCCGGATCAAAAAAGGCTTCATCCAGCTCGACCACGCCTTCATTGAGAGCGGCTGCGAGCGTGACGATTTTAAACGTGGAACCAGGCTCGTACGTCTTCCAGATAGGCAGATTCCGGTTGTATACTTCCGTCGGATAATCCCGATAGTTTGCCGGCTCATACGTAGGACGGCTGCCCATCCCCAGTATTTCGCCTGTTTTCGGATTCATCGCGACAGCCAGTACATCGTCCGGTTGATAGGCCACGACCGCCTGATCCAGTTCTCGTTCGATAAACGATTGGATTTTTTCATCGATCGTCAGATACATGTCCATCCCATCGATAGGCGGCGTATACTTTTCCGCATCGCCAGGCATGATTCTCCCGGTTGCATCAGACGGATAAGACACATACCCTTCTTTTCCTTGCAAAAATTGATCGTAGATCTTTTCCAAGCCGGTGAGCCCTTGATTGTCAATGCCCGTGAACCCCAAGATATGGGCTGCCATAGAGCCGTTGGGATAGTTGCGCATCGTATCATTGGTGATGCGGATCCCCGGAAGATTCAAAGCTTGGATCTGCTTTGCCTTTTCCTCCGAGATTTTGCGGCCGCCCGGAATGTTGACGCTGCTGGCCACTTTGGTAATGGCTTTATACACAACCTCTTCCTTTTGCCCGAGAATGACAGCGAGCTTTTTGGCAGTCTCCTTCTTGTCCGTAATCTGCACCGGAATCCCGATCACAGACGGTACATTGATGTTATTGACAAGTGGTTCACCGTTACGATCATAGATGATGCCACGCTTTGGCTGAAAAGGGATGTCCCGCGTGGCTAGCTTGTTTGCTTTGTCCATGAGCCATTGCCCTTGCACCAGCTGTATATACCCAAGACGGGTAATTAACCCTGTATACAAAACAAATCCGACGATCATTGCAATGAAAATGCGGCGACGTACCGTTACGTTGGAAACCCGCAATTCCGACCACCCCTTGCAAATAGGTTTGTCTCTTTCCTACCCTATTCGCAAAAAGGACTGGTTAGAACCGTTACGGCGAGGCTCCCGGCGTCAAGGTAATCTGCAATCGTTCCTTCCCTTTCAGCGTCGTTCCGGGCGGGATACTCTGGGTGTTTACAAAGCCCGAACCCGTAGGTGCCACGTCGATTTGCAGAAGAGACGCAAATTCCATGACTTCACGAAGCGATTTTCCTCGGAGATCTGGCATACGTGTACCCGCGACCCGATCTGTAACGAGGTATACCTGCGCACCCGTACCGACCTTTTCCATCGGAGCCGGAAGCTGCGCCGTGATCTTTGTCCCTGTCCCAATCGTGGTCAGCTTGAATCCATCTTGCTTGACCCGTTTTTCCGCGCTGCTTGTCGGCATGCCCAACAGCTTCGGCATCGTTTTCTCTCCTGCAGGAGGCTTGATTACAGGAGCGGCAGCACTAATGGACTCCCCCGATTTCAATTGCGGCTTTTGCTGCAGGTACTGCAAGCTTTTCGACATAACCGAGTTAAAGATCGGTGATACCGTCAAAAAGCCGAGTCGGCTGGAATCCGCATCCGTTTGCGGATCGTCCACGACCACATAGATCAAAAGTCTCGGTTTATCTACTGGCGCGAAACCGATAAACGAAACAACGTATTGCCCTTCCGCAATCTTCCCTGTTTTTTCATCATACTTTTGCGCCGTTCCTGTTTTTCCAGCTACCTGATAGCTGTCTGATTTATACGCCCAGCCTGTACCGTGCTCACTGCTCACGACGGTCTCCAGAATCTCCCTGGTTTGTTTAGCGGTTTGCTCGGAAACCACACGCTTGACAACTTCTCGGTCAAATCTTTTGACGACCGCTCCTGTATGAGGATCTCTCAGTTCTTTCACAATCCGCGGCTTCAGCAACTCTCCTCCATTGGCAATCGCTCCGATTGCTGCCACCTGCTGTATCGCAGTTACGGCCACCCCTTGACCAAAAGTCGTTACCGCTACGTCACGCTGCGCAACCGCTTTGGACAGATCCCTCATGATCCCTTTGCGTTCCCCTGGCAGTTGGATGCCCGTCAATTGGCCGATCCCAAAGTCTTTAAAATATTTCCCT
This sequence comes from Bathyarchaeia archaeon, assembly GCA_035644815.1. GTDB lineage: Bacteria > Bacillota > Bacilli > Brevibacillales > Brevibacillaceae > Brevibacillus_F. Next base: position 3,441 of record DASQNU010000276.1, read on the forward strand.
AGCAACTCTTGCTTCAGCCGCTCGTAACCAAGAATGACGAACGCCACGTTACTGGAGCGTTGCACCCCTTCTAAAAACGTGATGTTTCCCCAACCGTGTCCATTGTTGTGGTCCTTGATCGGAGCACCTTTTAGCTTCCGATACGATCCAGAAGGGTATTTTTCATTCGGGTTAAATAGCCCTTCTTCAATGGCAGCAGCCAGCGTTATGATTTTGAAGGTCGATCCCGGCTCGAAAATGTAACTGATCGCCGCATTTTCGTAATTCTCAATATCCCAATATTGATTCGGATTGAATTGCGGGCGATTCCCCATCGCCAAGATTTCGCCTGACATCGGGTCGGAGACGATAACAGTCACTTTCTTTGGCTTATATTCGGCCTCAGTTTTGTCCAGGGCCTGCTCTACATATTCCTGGATTTGCTGGTCGATGGTCGTAACCACATTGAGTCCATCTCTGGCAGGCTTGTACTCCGCTTCTCCCTGCGGCAACTGATAACCGGCAGCGTCCCGCATCATTTGCAACTCACCGGGCTTCCCACGCAATTCCTGGTCGAATTCGGCTTCCAACCCCAATTCGGTCTTGTCATCATATGTAATGTAACCCAGCACATGAGAGGCAAAACTGTTGTTGGGATATACCCGCTTCGTCGAGTCTTTCAGGTAAATCCCCGGTAAACGATTCTCCTCAGAAGGCTCTCCCTTTTCATTTTTGGGAAACTGCAGGGCGAGAATCGCGTTCTTCTGTTCTTCGGAAAACTTGTTTCGTCCCGGTTTGCCGATATCTACCCAATTCCCTTTTGGTCTCGTCAGCTGCTCAAGCAATTCTTGCTCCGGCATTTTCAAGATGGGAGCTAGCTTCGAAGCGGTATAATAAGGATCCTTGACTACCAGTTCCGCGTCTTCCTCTTTACTTGGCCGCAAGTACGCTGAAACGGTGTACGCTTTCCCCTCATACGCAAGCGCCGCTCCATTGCGGTCCAGTATGGAGCCTCGTTTTGGCGCGATGATGTTGTCTCTCTCCCACTGTTCTTTTGCCATGCCCATGATCCATGGTGCGTCAACTGTCTGTACCCACCACACCCGTACTCCGAGCAATGTAAACAACAATACGAAACAAAGACCCAACGTAAAAATGCGCCAATTGATACGTTTCATTTGACTCACGCCGTTCACCTCAACTAATGGCTTTCCGATCAGGTTTCTCCCCAGAAAAGAAAAATGTTAC
>DASQNU010000277.1:0-5983 GCA_035644815.1 Bathyarchaeia archaeon
AATATCAATATTTTCAATCGCTTCCGAAAACGCTACAGAAGGTTTGGAGATCGTTTCCTTAAAAGGATATAGGTTTACAATCACCAAATCAATCGGCTCAATTTCCTGTTCGTTCATTTGTTGCAGGTGTACAGGGTTGTCTCGTACAGCCAGCAGGCCACCATGGATCGCAGGATGCAGTGTTTTTACCCGTCCATCCATCACTTCTGGAAACCCGGTTACTTCGGATATTCCGATTACCGGAATGCCCGCCTCCTTCAACAAGGCTGCAGTACCGCCCGTTGAAATGATCTCGACTTCCAGCTCGGACAACTGGCGGGCAAAGGGAACCAAGCCCGTCTTGTCAGAAACACTGATCAGCGCTTTTTTCTTCGTCACGAAAAGAACCTCCCGCTATCTTCTTTAGACAAAACACGAACAATATATTGATATTAAAGCATAAATGTACGTAATCTTCAAGGTTAATACCGAGAAAACTTGGCGTCTAAAGGACTTTTGGCACAATTATTAAGAAAAAAACAGCCGCCATGCCTAAGCATGTTTGGCTGTTTCTTTTACTTTCTTTTTTTGCTGGATGACTTTTTCTTAACCACCGTTTTCCGCGCAGATACCTTTTCGATCTTTTTCTCGGAGATGTCATCAAGCATCTGCACAGCCTGCTGTTGGGAGACGCCACCGTTGGCTAGCTTATCTTTTACTTTTTCCTTCGTTTCTTCTGGCAGCTCCAACCCCATATCGCTCAATTCCGCAAACAACCCTTCTGCATTCCCGCCATTTTGCAATTCCGGCAGCTTTTGGGCCAGCCTAAGCAAGTCCAGCATGGTCCACTCTCGACCCGTTTTTTTGCTCAGCTTCCCCAGCAGGTCTCCCATCATATCAGCCATATTGGATTCCCTCCTATGTTCAAGCTCCATTTACTATATGTGGAGAACCCCGAAATGGTTTGGCAATAAATAACTTTCCGCGCATGCATGAACCTATAAATAACTGACAAGCCTATAAATAACTGAGTTTAATAAACATGCATTTGACCTAATTTTAATTTAACGTTAAAATTTTTTACGTGATTCTGAATACTTTTAACGGGAGGGGATATCATGGGAGCTGCATCTGATGCTGTTCGCCTTGAAGATCCACACAACAAGAAACACCCTCCGGGGCTTTACCTGTTATTTTTCACGGAGATGTGGGAACGATTCAGTTACTATGGTATGAGAGCCATTCTGGTTCTTTATCTTACTACCTCTTTGATTAGCGGTGGCCTTGGCTTTGACAAAGCGTATGCGATGAGCATTTACGGATTCTTTACCGGCGCTGTCTATATTACCCCGCTGATCGGCGGTTATTTAACGGATCGATTTATCGGAAGAAGAACCGCAATTACCATCGGCGGTATTTTGATGGCATTAGGGAACTTCGCCTTATTTACTTTCAACAATACAGCCGGTTTTTATCTCGGACTAGCCTTAATAATTATCGGGAATGGCTTCTTTAAGCCAAATATCTCTACTCTTGTCGGGGAATTGTATACCGAAAATGATAAGCGTCGAGACGCAGCCTTCACGATTTTTTATATGGGTATTAACGTCGGCGCGTTTTTCGCTCCATTGATCTGCGGTTATTTAGCTGAAGATTACTTCAAGACCGTGGTGGACGGTGTCGAGCACTTTGGGTTCAAATACGGATTTTTGGCTGCGTCCATCGGGATGATCATCGGACAGGTCATTTTCAATACGCTCGGCAACAAATACTTGGGCGACATCGGAAAAGCCCCGACCGGCAAACCTGTGCAAACCAATGCGAAAGCATCCGCAGCAAACGCGACTTTGACCAAACAGGAAAAAATGCGGACCGCCGTAATTCTGATTCTCGTTTGTTTTGTGGTCTTCTTCTGGGCTGGCTTTGAACAAGCCGGAAGCTCGCTGACCATCTATGCGGATACATTTATTGACAGAGAAGTAGGCGGATGGCTGGTGCCTACCTCATGGTTCCAATCGCTGAATCCTTTGTTTATCGTGGTGCTGGCTCCAATCCTGTCTGCTCTGTGGATCAAGCTCGCTAACTCCAAGCGTGGCGATTTGAGCATTCCGACCAAGATGGCGCTTGGCATGATCCTGCTCGGACTGGGCTTCCTCGTACTGCTGCCAGCGATCTGGATTACAGGCAGTGATGAGAAGAACATCGTGATGAAAGCCAACATTACGTTTATCGTTCTGACGTATTTCCTGCATACGCTCGGCGAATTGTGCCTGTCGCCGGTCGGCTTGTCGATGGTGAGCAAAATCGCCCCGATCCGCTTCGCTTCCCTCCTGATGGGGGTATGGCTTGCCGGAACTGGCTTGGCCAATGTGTTGGCCGGTCAGCTGGCCGCTTTCACTGAGTCACTGGGCTACAGTCAAGTCTTTAGCCTGATTGGTTTTGCTGTGATTGGCCTTGGGTTGATCTTGCTGTTGTTCTCGAAAAAGCTGACGCGCATGATGGAATAACCTTCATGAAAAGAAAACAGACCCCTGATTCACTTTTCGCAGTGAGTCAGGGGTTGTTTGTTGAATGCGTTTATAGATTGGAAAAAATAGTTGTCCGGTTTCTTCCTTGCGCCTTCGATTCATACATCGCCTGGTCTGCATGCTCGATAATCTCATCAGCATCTTGTCCATGCTCCGGATATAATGCGATTCCTAGGGAAATCGTGATCGGGCTGCCAGTGGGGCTTGGTGTGCGTTCGACTTTGGTGCGCAGTCGCTCCGCTACATCCCTGGCAATGTCTCGATCCCCGTAAGGCACGATGATAGCAAATTCCTCTCCGCCGTATCGGAAACACAAGTCACCTGGGCGAGTCAACTCCCTCATCATTTCGCCCAAGTATTTCAACACCTCATCACCCGTTAAATGACCAAAGGTATCGTTCACCTTTTTGAAGTAATCGATATCCAAGAAGATGAGAGAGAACGGACTTTGACTTTCCAGCTGTTCCTTCATCGTAGTATCAAACGTGCGGCGATTCGCCAGTCCAGTCAATGCATCGGTTTGAACATCCATGTGCAGTTGATGCATACGATGATCAATTTTTTGCAATGCCAGCCTTGTGCTTTGATATAACTGCTTGACTTCATAGATACCTGATTGTATCTCGGGCAACTCCATGTTGATCTTCCCTTTTTGGATCGTAGTCTCCTCCACCATCTTCGCCAATAAATACAACGGCTTCGAGATAGTAAGCGCGACAAAAGCAGCGACGATCATAATGATGATAAAAAACGGCAGTCCGAGCTTGATCATGTCCAAGACCAAATCAGTGGACGGTTGGACAATGATGGAATACGGTGTCTGTGAGACAATTCCCCACCCGCTGTATGCCTCATAAGCATAACCGGCTAAAAAGGATTCGCCCTGGCTGTTAATCACTTCCTGTGCGCCAGACTGACCTGCCAGCACCCTTTGAACAACCGCATTCTTCCTGGCATCGTCCCCGACCCGTTTGCTTTGTGGATGATAGATGATTTGCCCGGTTTTATCGACCACATACATATAGGACCCGTTATCATAAAAATGCTTGCTCAAAGTTTTGCTCAGCACGTTATCTTCCTGCAGATAAATCGTACCGCCTACAAACCCTTGGTAATCCCCAGTTCGCCCCATAATCGGCACGGATACCAGGATAATCATTCTCCCTGTCTTCGCTTTATATGGGGCAGACACAAGCGGGCGTTTCTGCATCAGCGCCATCCTCGCCGCCTCGGATGTTAACTGGTCCCCTACATTCGCTCCGGTGAATTGCGGACTGATCGCTCGTATGACGAGATTCTTGTCCACGACGATCATCGAATTGAAATAGATGCTCCGGGTAGCCCAGGAATCGTCGATCAGGCGTTGGACCTCTTCATAGCTGTGATGTTCCGCTTGTAGGGAGACGTCGTCCAAAATTCCCTGCATGATCTGCAATTGGTTTTCTGTGGTGAAAGATAGTTTTTGCGCGTATTGTTTATTGCTTTCCAGATAACTATCCACGAGTGATTGTTTGTTTGCCTGCAAGGCGGAAAAGGCTGAAACAACCAACATCGCCAAGATCGATAGGATGACAAGGGCAATTAAAACAAAACGTAAAGTAACTCCTGCTTTTCCGATCTTCATGATAACTTCCTTCTAACTTACCTGTGATATATGTCATTTTAGTAGTTTTTTCGACATCGTTCTACACCCCAATACCTTCCATTTATTCACAGAAGACGCTTTGTCCTATTTTGTTCACATTTTTACGGTTCGTTTCTGCAGCAAGTATCCCGCAAAACAGAAAAAAGTGCCGACCTACCCGATCGACACTTACACCCTATATCGGTTCCTTTACCGTAACCACACGACCATGCAATTGAACTCGTTCGTCCACCAGAGCCTGAACAACCGAGATGAGCAGCGCGTGTTCCTCTTGATGGATACGAGCAGCCAATGTTTGTTCGGTATCGCCCTGCACAATCGGGACGGGCATTTGCGCGATGATCGGGCCTGTATCCATCCCGGCATCGACAAAGTGGACGGTAACACCCGTCACTTTCACTCCATAGTCAAGTGCCTGCGCAATGGCCGATTTTCCCGGGAAAGACGGCAGCAAGGACGGATGGAGATTGATGATTTTTCCTTCATAGCTGCTGAGCAACACTTCGCCTACCAAGCGCATATACCCTGCGAGCACGATCAGATCGACATGCAGCTCGCTAAGCTTTTCCACGATCCGCTGCTCATAGGCTGCTTTATCCGGAAAGCTCTTTGGATCAAGTACCAGGACGGGAATCCCCAGACGCTCCGCACGAGTAAGAACATACGCCTGCGGTTTGTCACAAACCAGCTGAACTACTTCCGCGCCACGGATCTTCCCCTCCTGAATGGCGGTTACAATCGCCTCGAAGTTGGAACCGCTCCCGGATGCAAAGACGGCCAGCTTTTTCACATTGCCACCTCGCCGTAGCTCACGGTTCTGTCTCCTGTACCGATGCGTCCGATCGTATAGGCGTCTTCTCCGTGCTGGCGCAGGCTCGCCATGATGTCTTCCGCCTCTTCCGCTTTGACGGCGAGCACCATGCCAATTCCCATGTTGAAGGTGCGGAACATATCCTCGCGACTGATGTTCCCAGTATGCTCTACAAGAGAGAAGATCGGCAGGATCGGCCAGGAGCCAAGCTGGATTTCCGCTTGTGTCCCTTCCGGAAGAACACGCGGGATATTCTCGGTGAAGCCGCCACCTGTGATATGCGCCATGGCCTTGATTTCATATTTCTCCAGCAGGGCAAGCAGTGGTTTTACATAGATTTTGGTCGGAGTAAGCAACTCCTCACCCAGTGTTTTCCCCAGCTCATCGAGATGCTGATCCAACTTCAAACCTTGATCAGCCAACAATACTTTACGGACCAAGGAGAAGCCGTTGCTATGCACGCCGCTCGAGGCGATGCCGATCAGCACGTCACCAGGAGTCACGTTTTTGCCCGTAATCAGCTTGCTCTCGTCAGCCACGCCAACGGTGAAGCCGGCGATATCGTATTCACCCTCCGCATACATCCCGGGCATTTCTGCCGTTTCTCCACCGATCAGGGAGCAGCCTGCCTGTGCACAGCCATCAGCAATGCCTTTCACAATCGCTTCGATTTTTTCGGGAATGACCTTGTCACATGCCAAATAGTCGAGGAAAAAGAGCGGCTCTGCGCCTTGCACCACGACATCGTTGACACACATGGCGACCGCATCAATACCGATCGTATCGTGGCGATCCAGCGCAAACGCGATTTTGAGCTTGGTGCCGACACCATCCGTGCCCGAGACCAAGACAGGATTTTCATATTTTTTCGCATTCAGGCGAAACAAAGCGCCGAATCCGCCCAAATCGGTCAATACTTCCGGGCGAAACGTGCGTTTTACATGTTTTTTCATCCGTTCCACGGCTTCGTTGCCTGCCGCGATATCAACACCGGCTTGTTTGTACGCATCACTCATGAGT
>DASQNU010000278.1:0-9850 GCA_035644815.1 Bathyarchaeia archaeon
AAACAACAACAGAAACAAGTTCCGACCTTGGAATCCTAGGCGTTTTTGTAAACGGAGGGAGAGTATGAAAGTGAAAAAACAACACTTAATACTGGCATTATCATCAGCATTGCTCTTGTCGGCATGCTCGCAGGGAGCGCCAGAAGAAACAACCGCACCTGTGGAAAAGATAACGCCTGTACAAGTAGAAACTGTAAAAAGCGGCACCGTATCCACGGATGCCGGATTCTCAGCGAAACTGGCTCCAAGTCAAGAAGTGCAAATTAGTCCGAAAGTGAGTGGCAAGATTACCTCCTTGCCAGTTCAACTGGGCCAATACGTACAACAAGGTACAGTGTTATTCCGATTGGATGAAACAGACCTGGTGAACTCCGTACAGCAAGCTGAGGCGGCTTTGCAGATGGCACAAGCAAGCCTGCGACAATCCGGCAACAGCTCGACGAGTGGTCTGGTGCAGGCCAAAAACAGCTTGACGCAAGCGGAGCAAGCGCTGAAAGATGCACAAGTAAACCAACGCCGCATGCAGCAATTGTTTAACGAAGGGGCGGTGTCCTCACAACAATTGGAACAGGCTAATACCCAGTTGACCAATGCACAAACGGCATACAATAATGCAGTGTCAACCTTGCAGTCTGCTCAACAAATGAATAGCGTACAAGTATCCGAAGCATCGGTGAAACAAGCAGCTGTCACTTTGCAAAATGCAAGGACCCAATTGGCAAACGCAGTCGTAACTGCTCCATTCAGCGGTTATGTTTCCAGCATTACTGGGGAAGTTGGTCAATTTGCTTCCCCGCAAGCACCTGTAGTGAATCTGGTGAACACCAATCCAGTGCTGGTAAAAGCCAATATTTCCGAGAACGACATCACCAAGGTGAAAGTGGGTACCGGTGTATCTGTGGAAGTGACTGCACTGGCGAAAACGTTGAATGCGAAAGTAACGGCGGTAAGCCCAGTGATGGATACGCAATTGAAAGCTTATCCGATTGAAATCGCTATTCCGAACCCGTCCAATGAGCTGAAATCCGATATGGTTGTGAATGTGAAATTCAACTTCCAAACAACTTCGACTGAGAAAAAACTGGTTATTCCTCTTAAAGCAGTTTTTGAGAAGGAAGGCAAGCAGTATGTCTATGTCATTGAAAAGGACGTAGCCAAACAGGTTGAGGTGACCACGGGTCAAAGCTCCAGTGACCAAATCGAGGTTCTCTCCGGCGTCACTGAAGGTGCACAGGTAGTTGTAACTGGACAAACGTTGCTGAAAGATGGCGCCAAAGTAAAAATTCAAAAATAAGCTGTGGAAAGTTTGCCACCTTGCAGTCGCAGGGTGGCTTCTTACTTGATGGGATGGTAAATGTTGATTTCTTTGATCTGATGATATACGTCTGCATAAAAAAGAAGTAAAATTGTATAGTCTGAATATGAAGGGTAAGCGTTGCTTGCCGATCGCTCCCGTGTCGAGCGTACTCGTCAGGAGGAACATCTTATGAAAAAAACAGCGGTTGCGCTTATGCTGCTTGGTCTTGCCTTTGCGATTTTAAGCGGGTGTGAGCTGCGCAATCCTTTAGTGCCACCCCATTCGGCCCAAAACGAGACGAAGGTTCCGAGCTCGTCTAGCTCCGTCAAAACACCAGAAGTGGTAAAGAATCCGAAACCAGATGCCGTCAATGAGCCTTCAGTGCCAAACAAACCTACGGAAAATCAGACGGCAGTCCAAAAACCGGTAACACAAACGCCGGTGAAAGTGGAAGAGAAGCCAGCGGTATCTCCTTCCACACCGACTGAGGCGATTCAAGTTGTAGCGGACCCTAGCAGTATTACGGTACTCGTAAATAAACAGCTTTCTCTGCCGAAAACGTATGTTCCCAATGACCTTGTTTTTCCAAAGGTTCCCTTTCTTTCTTCAGCAACTCAAGAAAAAAGGAAAATGAGAAAGGAAGCGGCCGGAGCCCTAGAGCAAATGTTTGCGGCGGCAAAGAAGGATGGAATCCTACTCGCCGGGGTATCCGCCTATCGTTCGTATCAAACGCAAAAGGCATTGTTTGAGTACTATGCGAAAAGAGACGGTGTAGCAAAAGCGAGGACATACAGCGCAGTAGGTGGAACGAGTGAACATGAGACAGGACTGGCCATAGATGTTGCCGGCTTGAATGGGAAATGTCCGGCAACTGATTGTTTCGCAGGTACACCTGAAGCGAAGTGGTTGGCGGAACATGCCTTTGAATACGGATTTATTATCCGCTATCCAAAAGGAAAGGAAAGCATCACGGGTTATCAATACGAACCCTGGCATTTACGATATGTAGGTCTCCAGGCCGCACAGGAAATTCACACAACGGGTGTAACGTTGGAAGAGTACGTCAATACGTCCCCTGTAGAAAAGGAAGAAGAGAACTTGCAAAAAACCCCTGACCCACAAGTAGTACAGGAGATACAGGGAGTACAAGAGATACCGGTCCAACAAGAGACACCAGTCCAACAAGAGACACCGAAGCAATAATAGAATCCCCCACGGTAAAAGTAACGTAGAACGCCGTCGCTAAGATGGACGGTGACGTTATAACCGATGAGGGGTATTTTTTTATGAGGAATTGTCAAGTGAAAATAAGGTTGAATTTTGTCGAAATTACTACGGATTTTGTCGAGTAATTGTAGAGTACGACATGTTAAAATCCTGAAGTACAGTTTTGTCTCATTGATTTTCAAGCTCTCCCGTTACGCAGAAGAACCTGTATTACACCAATTGAAACGGGCGAGAGTCAAAACGCTGGAGTGCTCAGCCACTCCAAGAACGATTGTCCGCGTGATTTCATTTTCCAGTATATCGATCCTCCACATAAAATGATGATTGAGATGGGAGTAGGAATGTAGTGAATATAGAAGGACAATACAACTACCATATCGTTGCACTATCAGCAGTGATTGCGATTTTAGCTTCTTATTCAGCATTAAGCATTACGGCTAAAATTTCGCATTCCCAAGGGAAGTCCAGATATTTTTGGCTGCTTGCTGGTGGGTTTGTCATGGGAAACGGCGTATGGTCCATGCATTTTGTCGGGATGCTAGCGTTTCATCTGCATGCTACCGTGAAGTATGATATTTGGCTTACCTTGCTTTCCTTACTAGCCAGTGTGATCTCTTCATTTATTGCGTTTTATATTACCATGCCAAAAAACATTAACTGGTATAAAATCGCTATTGGTGGCTTTATCATGGGAAGCGGGATTGTAACGATGCATTATATGGGGATGGCAGCGATGATTATGCCCCTAGAAGTTTCTTATGATAAGGATTTATGGGCACTCTCTGCACTGATCGCCTTCGTAGCTTCCTATGCCGCCTTGCTATTGTTTTTGCGCTTCCGGAATCAAACTTCGGCTAGTCGGTTGAAGTGGTTGTCCGCAGTGATTATGGGATTCGCCATTTGCGGTATGCATTATACCGGGATGAAAGCAGCCAATTTTCATGGCCATCACGGCACGATGGGCGGAGAACAATCCATTGACTTCTTTCTCCTTTACGGTGTGACGGTAACGATATTTTTTATCTTGATGGTATCATGGGGAGCTATTTTTTTTGACCGCCATGTTTTGGAGAAGATGGCCTACCAAGATACCATCACGGGATTGCCGAACCGAAATGAAATGAATCGTTTTTTCGATACGCATATCGGCAACGAAAGTATCGGCGTCTTATTCCTTGATTTGGATCAGTTTAAAGCAATCAATGACACACTTGGGCATAATGTTGGTGATCTCTTGGTACAAGAAGTAGGAACCCGGTTACGCGAATTTATTCAACATGATCAACAGGCCTTTCGTATCGGTGGGGACGAATTTTTGTTCATCGTGAAGCATTGTACCCAGGAACGTGCGGAGCAGTTAGCCAAACAAATTTTGCAGCGTGTAAAAAACGTATACCGAATTGAAGGAAACGAATTATACATTACGGGCAGCATCGGCATCAGTATCGGTTCGATCCAGGAATCCGACCGATCTGTTCTGTTGAAAACGGCTGATACAGCCATGTATAGGGCAAAAGGATTGGGAAAAAACCAATATTGCATGTATACAGAAGATATGGGCGTGCAAGAGGTCCGGAAAATGGAATTAGAGAAGGATTTGCAGCGTGCTATCGAACAAAAACAGTTTTTTATCGTCTATCAGCCGAAATGGAACGTAAAAACTAACCAACTGTTCGGATTTGAGGCGTTGCTCCGCTGGCAGCACCCACGGCTGGGGTTGGTTTCTCCCGCAGAATTTATCCCGATTGCGGAAGAGACCGGATTGATCGTGCCCATGACGAGATGGGTTCTCGAGGAAGCCTGCCTACAATGTAAAGCTTGGAAAGATCAAGGAATCATGCAACCTGTTTCCGTCAACCTCTCTGTCCGACTGTTTCAAACCAGTAATTTATTGGAATGGGTGCAAGGAGTCTTAGATAATGCAGGCCTTGAACCTCATTTTCTTGAGCTTGAGATCACGGAATCCATGGTATTTTACGATATCAACGACATCATCAGACAACTTGAGAGTATTCGCAAATTAGGAGTGCGGGTCTCGATGGATGACTTCGGTACGGGGTATTCTTCGATTGGCTTACTTGATCGCATCCCGATTGATGCTTTGAAACTAGACCGGTTGTTTACCAATGACTTGGATACACCTGGCAAGCGCGCCATTATTCACGCGATTATCTTAATGGCGGATAATCTGAAATTGGATGTCATTGCTGAAGGTGTAGAAAATGAAGAACACATTGAATTCTTAACGCAGTTAGGCTGTTACGTCATGCAAGGCTATTTTTACGGAAAACCAATGGAAAATGAAGAAATACTGACATGGTTGCAAACAAAAGATGAGACAGGGGAACACCTGTCAAGGTTTACAACGTAAAGTGCGTGGCCATACCTTTAATAGCGCTGTACCCCCATAACTGGAGAGGGGTGCAGCGCTTTTTATTCGCCGGGAAAGCTGAAATAAATCGAATGTGAAGGGATTTTTGTTGCATGCTATTTTGGAAAGGATGATATCCACGGGGAAAGGAAGAGATGAGATTGTCGGAGTCTTCTTTGTTGGAGCAAATCAAATCGGATGCGATACCATTTCGAGAATTCAATGCGATGCCCATTGTGAAACAAGTGGGAAACGCAAAATATGTCCTGCTTGGGGAAGCCACCCATGGAACATCGGAATTCTATACGATTCGTAGCGAGATTTCAAAGAAACTCATTCAGGAAAAAGGTTTTTCGTTTATCGCAGTGGAAGGAGACTGGCCTTCCTGTTATGCTTTAAATAGATACGTCAAAGGCTATTCGAATGAAACAAATGTATACGAGGTGTTGCGGGCGTTTAATCGGTGGCCAACCTGGATGTGGGCGAACCGGGAGATCGCCGAGTTGGCTGAATGGCTGAAAGCGTATAACGCCACGTTGCCAGTGGAGAAGAGAGTCGGCTTTTACGGTCTGGACATGTACAGCCTATGGGAATCCATCGATGAAGTCATACAGCATCTGACGAAGACGGGATCACCGGAACTGGAAACAGCCAAGAAAGTATTTAGTTGCTTTGAACCATTTGAACGGGACGGGCATGAGTATGGCATATCCGCATCCTTTTTCTCTACTGATTGTGAAGAGGAAGTCGTGCAACTGCTGGTGGAGCTGCAAAAAAAACGAAGCACATCTGGGGATGACCAGGAGTCTGAGCTGAATCTGGAGATCAATTCGCTGGTCGCCTTGCATGCCGAACTATATTATCGGGCGATGGTAAAAGGTGGTCCAGACTCATGGAACATCCGTGACACACATATGGTCGAAGTCGCCCATCGACTGATGAATTATCACGGATCAGAAGCGAAGGCGATCATCTGGGAGCACAACACGCATGTAGGGGATGCTCGGGCAACCGATATGGTCGAGGATGGCGAGATTAATGTTGGACAGCTGCTTCGGGAACAGCATGAGAAGGATGAGGTATACATCGTGGGCTTTGGAACGCATAGAGGCACGGTTATTGCAGCGAGAGAATGGGGAGCCCCGATGGAAGAAATGACCGTTCCCCCTGCCGCGCGTCACAGCTGGGAGGACTATCTTCATCTTGCCGGGCCGGATAATAAAGTGCTCTTCTTTTCTCCAGAGAAAGACGTTTATCGCAAAATCATCGGTCATCGAGCAATCGGTGTCGTATACCATCCGCGGTATGAACGGGGCAATTATGTGCCTACACGCTTGGCAGACCGTTATGATGCTTTTATCTATGTCGATGAGACAAAAGCGTTGTCACCACTTGTCCTGGAACGTGTATTTGTTTGAAGCCATACCCTCGGACTCCCGATTGTGTATTCGGGAGTCATTTTTGAGCAAACAGAGGATGGAAAAGAAAGGAAGATGAAAGTGCTGCAGGTAATTGAACAAGCATTGAAAATAACCCTACATCATTGGAACCAGATGAAAATGAGTGGTGAAGAAGAGGCGGAAGACGAGGCGAACCAATTTGAGGCTTCATTCTATAAGCTGATGGAAGAGGTACGGACATGGTTCAGCAGCCTGGAGAACCGGCCGTCAACGTTGGATGACGCGCTGGAACTGCAGGATATCAGAGAGATCATCGATCGTTTGCCTGCCGAATTGCACCTGAATTTTGAGACAGAGCTCGAGTTGATCGTGGAGGGAGAAACAAGGGAGGAAGACGCGAAGTATGATTGAGCGGTAAAGAGCCTGCGATTTATCAAACAGTCAAACTACTTGAATAGACATAATATTTATTATGTAAACTATACTTTTCAAAGTCATTGGTTAGAAGGGGTATTATGAATAAGATTTTGGAAGTGAATGGCCTAACAGGCGGGTATACATCGAGCCAAACGGTGATTAAAAATATCACTTTTGACATAATGGAAAAAGAAATTGTTGCGCTGATCGGTTTGAATGGCGCGGGAAAAAGTACAACCATTAAGCATATTTTAGGGTTGCTGCAGCCAAGAGAAGGAACGATTCAGATTGCTGGTCAAACGTTTGCAGCGAATCCGGATACATATCGCCTCTCTTACGGCTATATCCCTGAATCTCCCATTTACTATGAGGAACTAAGCTTGTGGGAGCATTTGGAGCTCATGGCGATGACGCATGGATTGGAGCGGGAGGCATTTATTGCGAGAGTCAACCCATTACTGAAAGAATTCCGTATGGAAGAAATGAAGGATCGCTTTCCTCACCAATTTTCCAAAGGCATGAGGCAAAAGCTGATGATCATGATGGCTCTTCTCGTTGAGCCGCGACTGTACATCGTTGACGAACCGATTCTTGGTCTGGATCCATTAGGGATTCGGTCCTTGTTGACATGGCTTGCGAAATGCAAGGAACAAGGCGCAGGAATCCTCATGTCCACTCATATTTTGGCAACCGCTGAAAAGTACTGCGATCGCTTTATCATCATTCATAAAGGTGAAATCAAGCTGCAAGGTACATTGGAAGAGTTGCGTCAACAAACCGGATTGGCTCGACACTCCCTGGACGAAATTTATCTGCATGTCGTGGAGGCGGGGGACGAGTGAAAACCGATCTGGATGCTATTTTCCAAGACCGCTTTGCGCGATTTTCCCGGGAATTTATTCGCTATTCCCAATTCATGGCGAATGGAGGCTTGCTATTTATCGCCATCTTCTTGGGGGGGCTAATCGCCGTTTACTACCGAGATTTGATCGCAGCGATTCCTCCGTGGTTTCCTGTCCCGTATGCACTTGCGCTCGTAATCTCCTTGGTGGTCACGAGAAGCCCGCATCGGACCTTTTTGCTTGAAGCGGATTTGCTCTTTCTGACACCATTAGAACATGAGATGGAGACCTATTTCCAAAAGACGAAAAGGTATAATTTGATTGTGCAAAGCATTCTGTTGTTTCTGGTCCTCCTGCTTTTTTTACCCGTTTATCAGGAAAAAATGCCAGACGACAGGGTACAGCTTTGGTTGTATTGGATCGTTCCCTTTTTTCTAAAAGGGTGGAATGTCCACACTAGCTGGATATTATTGAGGCTGTCTGAACAAAAGAGTGTGACTGCTTATACCATGGCTCGATATTTGTTTACGCTCCTGATCCTTGCTTGGGTATTGACAGAGGGAGACTTTCTAAGTTTTCAGGGATGGCCTTTGGTAGGGCTGATCGGGGCCGTATTTCTGATTGTGTTTCATGTGCAGCTCAATCGTATCCGTATGCAGTATACGTATCAGTGGTATCGTTTGCTGGATATGGAGAATGCGCAACGGAGGAAATTTTATCGCTTTGTCAACCAATTTACCGATATTCCTCAAGTGAGTAATCGCGGCCCGAGCAGACGCTGGCTATCGCATCTTGTCAGTCTGGTGCCACATGGCAAGACTCATGCAGCGAAGATCTTATTTTTGCGTATGTTCATACGGTCTGCGGATTATCTGGGAATCTATATCCGGCTGCTTGCGATAGGCGGGGTCTTAGTGGTTCTTTTTCCGGATGTGCTGGCAAAAGCAGCTGTCCTCATGATTATCTTGCTCATGACGGCTTCTCAGATCCAAGGGCTTTGGAAGCGGCAGCGCAAAGGGAATTGGCGTATACTCTTTCCTGTAAATGTAGAAGATCAGAAGCGTTCCTTCATGTGGGTATGTGGGATATTGCTATTGATTCAGGGGCTGTTGATCAGTAGTGTCGCATGGCTGTCCGGGAGCGGTTCGGCTGTTTTCCTATTGTTTCTGTTCTCAATCCTGGTTTCTTATGGATATAGTTATCTTGTATTGCAGCGAGGGCTGCGAGTGTGAACCATAGAGCGATGATGAAGAGGTGTATTTTATGAAAAAAAAGATCTACTACAAAGTTCCCGGAACACACATCATGGGTGTTCTCGCACAGTTGGATCAGCTCGGAATTGCTTATGTCACGGAAGCGGCCAATCAGCCGATTCCGATGCCTGGCGATTTCACTGCAATCGTATTTTCGGATCTGATGGATGACGAAGCAGAAACGATTGCAACGCTCTTTGGACACAAAGGCTTTCCTTATCCGGAAAATGCGCAAACGCTTGGAAAGAACCAGGGCTCTTGTCATTACTGCTAGTGGGGAGGGAAGTCAGATGGAACGAATAGAAATCATGAATTCCCGAAAAAAGAGACTGGTAGCGCATCTGCATTCTTCTACTACAAGCTCTATTATTATCATGGCCCATGGCTTTACTTCGGACAAATCGTCCAGTGGCAGGTTTGAACATTTAGCTGAGGCCTTTGTGCGTTCGGGATATCATGTTTTGACCTTTGATTTTAGCGGCTGTGGCGAAAGCGATGATGAACGGATTTCCGTCGAGCGAGAAGTGGATGATTTACAGGCTGTCATCGATTTTGCCAAAGCGAGAGGATACCGGAAAATCGCCCTCTATGGTCACAGTCTAGGCAGCTTGATCTGTCTCAAGTGCTATCGGTCAGATATCGTGACGATGGTCTTGTCGGGGGCGTTAACCGGTGCCATGTATTACGATTGGAAGGACTATTTCCGACCAGAGCAGCTGCAACAATTACAGGAGCATGGTTACATGACTGTTGAAAAAGAGACAGGACCGCGAAAAGAAATCCAGATTGATCAGCAAATGCTGCTAGATTTCGAACAGATTGATCAAGAGGAGCTATTAAAACCGGTCCAATGCCCAGTCTTGATTATCCATGGAAATCATCCCGAAGATGAAGAAGAACTCCAATTGTTGGAACGATCCCAAAGAGCCATGGCGTTGCTTTCTCCCGACTCAAAACTGGAAGTAATCGAAGGGGCAACGCATCGCTTTCATGAACATATGGATGAATTGACAAGACTAGCGAATGATTGGTTTTTGAGATAT
>DASQNU010000279.1:0-8741 GCA_035644815.1 Bathyarchaeia archaeon
GTCCTGTCTGAAGACCTTTATTTGGCCGTCCCGCAAAATCACCGGTTGGCCAATCGTACGTACATTCATTTGGAAGAAGCGGCGAATGAATCGTTTATTGGTTATAAAGAAGAGAATCCATTTCAGAAAATGAATGATATCTTCTTTCAAAAAGCGGGAATCTCACCGCAATATGTCTGCAGGGTCGATGAACCTTCCGGCATTTTGAGCCTTGTTCGCGCTGGGTTGGGAATCGCTTTATTCGGTTGTAAGAGCAGAGAAGACTCCAAGCTGGTTCTTCTTCCCATTGAATCCCCCGTCTGCAGACGCAATTTTCAAATTGTTTGGAATGAACAGCGGTATTTTTCCGTGGCGGCACGGAAATTTAGCGACTTTGTCATCCAATATTTTGCCTCGCAGAACTAAAATCACTAATATCCAGTCCAAATTTCCGCACTATGACTGTGAAGGATGCAGCATGGAACCAAGAAGGGGGAATAAAATTGCCAATCCAGCCATTTTCGTTCGCTCCAGGAGAAGGTCAGATTCTACTCGCACCTGGTCTGCAAGTAACGGTAAAGGTACGCAAAGGGGATGTACAGGGCGCTTACTCGCTGCTCGAATATAAGTTGTCACCGGGACTGAAAGGCCCCGCCGTCCACTACCACAGCCGAAGCGAAGAAACCTTTTATGTCTTGAGCGGTCAGGTCCGCTTTCTTGTTAACGGGGAAATAGTAGAAGGAGTGCCGGGGACAGTTGTATGTATTCCGCGCGGGACGCACCATACGTTCAGCAATCCGTCCGACCAGCCCGCGACGATGCTCTCCATCTTCTCGCCTGGCGGATTTGAGGAGTATTTTGAGGACTACGCAGCCGCTAAGGAAACAGGCGCAACTTCTGATGCCCTTGCCGCCATACGACTCAAGCATGATAATCTGCATGTTTAATGCATGTCAAAAACGCAACCTTTGTTGGTTGCGTTTTTTTATGTAAGGCGGAGCATAGCTGGATCGAACCGCTGACCTCTACATAGCCCCCATAGCGCTCTCTTGCAAAGGCTTGTTTCACAAATCCCACTATCTTAACTGATCCGGATTTAACCCCTTCAGCTCATCAATGACAAACAGGCCATCTTTTCGGATTAACATGTCGTCAAAGTATATTTCTCCCCCACCATACTCGGGTCTTTGAATCTGCACAAGATCCCAATGGATGCTTGAGGAGTTACCGTTGTAAGCCGCATCATAGCATTGACCTGGCGCCAAATGAATGCTGCCCGCTATTTTTTCGTCAAACAAAATATCTTTCATGGGATGCAGGATGTAGGGATTTACTCCGATCGCGAATTCCCCAATATATCTTGCTCCTTCGTCTGTATCAAAAATAGCATTGATTCTCGCCGTATCATTGGCGGTCGCCTCCACCATTTTTCCATTTTCAAAGCGCAGCTTGACCTTTTCAAATACAAACCCATTGTATGGACTTGGTGTGTTGATCGTGATGGTCCCGATCACGCTATTTTTAACCGGCGCTGTGAACACCTCACCATCTGGGATATTGCGTAAACCTGATGATTTCACCGCCGGAATATCCTTGATTGAAAAAGTCAGATCCGTTCCAGCTGCTACAATACGAACTTTATCCGTCTTATTCATTATCTCTACAAGCGTATCCATGGCTTTGCTCATCTTTGCATAATCCATGGTGCAAACATCGAAATAAAAGGTCTCGAATGCATCTGTACTCATCTCTGCCAACTGTGCCATGGATGGATGCGGGTAACGCAGGATCACCCACTTTGTATTTTTTACACGGAGGGAGAGATGAACCTTCCGATTGTATAGCGTGTTGTAAAGTCTCATTTTATCATCTGGTATATCCGATAATTCATAGATGTTATGACCCCCGCGAATGCCAATATAGGCATCCATCTTCGCCATTTGATAAGCATCAAAGTCCGTCCATATCTGCATTTGCTGTTCGGTTGCATGCTTCAGCAGCTCTCTTGTCACTTGATCATCGCGCAGGTTTACATAAGGATGTGCCCCCGCTTCATGAACTTTTTTCACTACGGCCTTCACCAGGGCATTATCAATACGAAAGGCTTCGATTAAAACATGTTCACCCGGTTTCACCCTTGTTGAATAATTTACGAGCACATCTGCTACTTTTTCTATTCGGGCATCTAACATAGTTACTGTCCCCCCCTGCTTCCCGCAACAGCCTCAATTCCCACTTTGCATCCAAAATGCAGCTCCTTCACGACAACCACTGATCTCGCAGGCTTATGACTCCCGAAAAACCGGCTATACACCATATTCACTTTGTCCCAATCGGCGATATCTGTAATGTATACCGTCGTTCTGATCACGTGGTCTTTATTGCTGCCCGCTTCTTGAAGAATCATTTCGATGTTTGTTAATATTCGTTCTGTTTCCTCTTCGACCGTTCCCTTTTTCTTTTCGCCAGTATCCGGGTCAATCGGCAATTGATTGGAGATATAGATCACTCCTTCATGAATAACTGCTTGAGAGTAATGACCGGAGGGTTTTAACGCATTGTCAGTAGATACATAAATCATTTTTTCCCACTTCTCCTATTCTTCTTTTATAAAATCAGTTCAGATTGAAATACAATCACCGCGTTTCCCGAAATACTGACCTCAACTGGTTCTCCCTTTTCTATTTGTACGTCAACTTCTATCGTTCCGGAGCGCTCGATCGCTTCCCCTTGCTTCGCCTTGAATCGGAAAAATGCTCCATGATGCCGGGCGAGTTTATGATGGACCAGATATGCGCCAAGGGGGCCATTTGCATTGCCGGTTACGGGATCCTCGTTTATCCCGATCGCCGGGGCAAACATCCTTCCATTTGCCAAGATGTCATCCTCCGCAGAATCCAGCGTAAAGGTATAGTAGCCGTTGCACATGATGCGTTGGCTTAATTGCGCAAGCGCTTGATAATTTGGCTTGAGCTGATGCAATACGGAACTGCTATTCAGCCCAATCATCACTTTGGAGTGACCCGTCGATACGACTTGAATCGGGCAATCTGCCATGATATCTCCTTCTGTAATGTGTAATGCATCCAAGAGAATCTCCCTGTTCTCCCCTTCTATGACCGCGCCAAACTCAATCTTCCCTTGCGTCATGATGATTCGATAATCGTCCGCTTCCCTGATGATCTCAACTGGCAGAATGCCTGCCCCTGTTTTCTGAATGACTCGTGTGGTATCCAGCTGTTGTTCGACAGCCCGTGCATAGTGCGCAGCGATGGTAGCATGTCCACAGATGGGCACCTCGATGGTTGGTGTAAAGAAGCGAACATGAACATCATAGGCAGGGTCACTGGAGGAAAAGATAAAAGCCGTTTCCGAATTGTTTAGCTCGCGTGCGATCTTCATCATTTCGTTTTCTGTCAATCCATCCGCATTCGTGATCACACCGGCAGGATTCCCCGTAAACTTCTCTTTGGTAAACGAATCGATCTGATATAATCGGTATTTTCTGGTCATCCTACAGCTCTCCCTTCAGCACACTTTGAGATTTCGGCTTACCGTTAACCAAGACGATGCTTGCAAGTATCAGGACAAGTCCTATCACCAGCTTGAAGGTTACCATCTCACCCATAAAGAGGACGCTGATGATGAGTGCGATTAGCGGTATTAAAAAGGTATAGGAGCCCACTCTGCTCGCTTCGCCCGAGCTGACGAGTTTAAAGAATGCCAGCCACCCTAGGGCCGTCACGAAAACCGAAATAAACAGCAAATCCAATAGAAAGGGCGTCGCCCAAACGATCTCGTCCCAGCTTTCAAAGATTGAACCCGTACCTAATAATAGGACTCCGCCAATCAGGATCTGAAGCGCAACCACCCAGACGGCATCAACCTGATCCGCCGTTTTCTTCATATATAACGTACCGAGAGTCCAACAAACCGCACTAGCTAATCCTAGGAAAATCCCGGCAGTTGAGAGATCCTCAATACCTCCGTTTATGCTGATTGCAGCGACCCCGAGAAAGCCAAGAAACAAGCCAACCATTTTCCCGAAGAACATTTTTTCCCCCAGCCACAGCCAAGAGCAGATGCCAAGCAACACTGGCTGAAAGAACACAATCGTCGCAAAAAGACCGGCAGGCAGATATTTCAACCCGATGGTTTGGAAGATGTAAAACAAAAAAATGTTCACCGCTGAGGAAATGAGATAGATATGCCAGGTACGTTTCAAATCAAGCTTCTTGTAATGGGGAAGCGCAAAGAGAACTAAAAGAAGACCCCCGATAAAGATACGCAAGCCTGCAAAGAGCAAGGGAGGGGAGAACTCGAGTGCATATTTGGACAGCGGCCAGTTCACCCCCCACATGATCACAAGAAACGCCAGATATACTGCTGTACGCGCACGCGAAAGTGGTAGCATCTTTTCACCAACTCCTGTTGTTGATTATTTCCTTTGATGATACAATGGCTTTTAAAATAAATAAAATGAATGTTCATTATAGGGAGGATAACAAAATTGTTATGACCCAATCACAACTGAGCCTGTTTGTGAAAATAGCGGAGACGGGAAGCTTTACAAAAGCCGGGCAGGAATTGAATATGACACAGCCTGCTGTCAGTCGCGCCATCTCGACGCTTGAATCAGAATTAGGCGTCACTCTCATGATTCGAGATCGAAAAAATGGAATCATGCTTACGGAGCTAGGTGAGCGTTTGCTAGTTCTATTTAGAGAAATTTTGCTTGGATTTCATAAGGTCGAGCAGGAGGTGACAGCGGCTAAGGGCTTTGAAGTGGGGACCATTCGCATTGGGTCTTTTCCGATTGTTTCCGCTCACTTCTTACCGAAAATTCTTCGGGTCTTTGGAGAGAAGTATCCGGGACTGAAATTTGAACTGTATGAAGGGACAATCGATGAAATCAAAGAATGGTTATCCTCCAGAATGATCGATGTCGGCTGGATGATTCCGCCCGATGACGAGTTTGAGCTGATTCCATTTCTAAAAGACCATTTATGTTTGCTCCTGCGCGATGATCATCCTTTGCAGAAGCTTGCTGAGATTCGCATTACCGATTTGAGCAATGAGCCCATGGTACTTTGCAAAGGCGGATTTGAAACGCCGATCTATGACCTGTTCCACAAAGCCGGAGCCACTCTTCACGCTAAATTTGATGTTCATAACGTCACCACCGCGTTAAGCATGGTACAAGAAGGTCTCGGTATGGCAATGGTATCGAAAATATCGTTATCCTTGTCGGCATTGCCGCCAAATGTCCTCATACGCGAGATTCATCCACAGCCGTTCAGAGAAATTCACTTGGCGGTCCCTTCTTTTCGAGAGGCTTCGATCGCGGTTAAGCTTTTTATTCAAACAGCGAGAGATCTATTTTTATCCGAGAATCCAGTAACTACAGCGACAGGCCGCTAGGGTTTCCCAGCGTCTTCAGCTCGATATTATTTGAATAGCGCACGACAAAGTCTCTGGGACAGCCGAATGAATGGTTCGTTTCGGAGATTTTTCATTTCTAAATGAGAGTTTTGATAGCGGAGTCTACATGGGGTAAATGGAGACGAAATGTTATGGATATGCGGGAATTAAAAAAACGGCATTTTCGCCGTTTTGAAAATTATGTATGGTGGAGCTTAGCGGGATCGAACCACTACCCTCTACACACTGTCGGCAGTGGTAAGTAACACTGCATGCATGCAGTCAATCACTCCTCTCATCCATCCCAATTATCATCGCCAATTAACTGCGATCCCGTCTCTAACAGTGTTTTCATACCGGACAAAACGACTGGCAATCCTGCTTCCAATACGCTTGACGTATTCGGCGCATCCTCGAACTCGTCGTGCACCACGGTCACAAGCGTCACGCCGGAAAACTCGGCATGAGGATCGATTTCCCATGTCAGACGGGAAGGTTGCTCGTCCGCCGTCTCAGAAAGCGAGAGTAACTGCCAGGTCATGACCAGCCTGCGAGGCGGCTCCACAATGAGGAGCTCCCCTCTCGCCTGCACCTCTCCTTGAGGATTCAATATTTCATAAGGGCTGCCGGCTTTCCATTCCGCACGAATCGCCCCATTGTACCAATACTTAGAAGTCATCGACGGATTGGTCAAGGCGTTCCATATTTGTTCAGGAGTCGATTTTATCGCGATACGGTTCACATGACGAGGTTTATTTTGTCCCATTTCATATACACTCTCCATTTCTGTTTTTAAGAGCGTTAGTCCCGAAATCCACGGTTCTGTGAATTTGCTCACCCACCGTTCGTAAATTTGGCGAATCGAAACGGGATTCAAGTAATGAAGTTTCTCTCTGCCAACCTTCCGAGTCGTCACCAATCCCGCTTCCTCCAAAACATGAAGATGCTTCATGACTCCGAAGCGAGACATCTGCAGATGGTTGCATAAATCGCTTAGTGTGCGGCCATCCGATGCATGCAAAAGATCAAGCAGCGTGCGGCGGCTTGGATCGGCCAACGCTTTAAAAATATCGTTATCGCTCTCCATCGGAGGTGCCTCCATACAAAATTTTACCTGTTTATGATTGACATGTTACCATATAGTAACATATATTAAAAGTGACTATTTAGTAACATGTTTTCTGTAGCGTTTGTTTGTCAGCCGGCGGCAAGCAAACACATTCATCTACTCTAGGAGGAACGGAAATGATGAGAGAAATGATGAGTTCCTTACCCGTAGTCTGCTCATCGGTCGGTGCTGGCTTCCATGGCTTCGATCAGAACGGTGACCCTACGGATGAAGAATTGAAGCAAAGGATCAAAAGCTCCGTCCAACTCTATTTGGATCTTGCGAGAAAATTAAGCTCCAGAGTCACTGCTTCTAGCAGCAAGTAAGGATATGAGGTGAAGAAAAGATGATGACGAGCGACGAAATAAAAGCTTACCTTAAAAGGCTGGGGATTACAGATATCCAACCTCCCACTCTTCCCTATCTATTCGAACTTCACAAGGCTCACGTGCATTCTATTCCCTGGCAAACCATTGACATCGTCGCCGGTAAACCCGCTTCGATCGATATTCAAGAATCGGTCAATCTTATGATTACAGGCAGAAGCGGCTATTGTTTTCACTTGAATGGTGCGTTTAGCGAACTGCTTCGTTCGCTCGGCTACCATGTATCTTGGCATCGGGCCGGCGTTCAGCCACTCGGACAAGAGCCGCGGATAAACTCCTTTCATCTCGGGCTAACCGTCAGCTTGGAAAATGTTGAGCAAGAGCAACAGCGATGGATCGTCGATGTAGGATTAGGCGATATGCCTTACGAGCCGCTACCGCTTCAAATGGGGGTATATGAGCAAGGCCCTTTCCAATACAAGGTTACACCTTCCAGTGTCGATCTAAACGGTTGGCGGCTTGAACACGATCCTCGCGCTTCCTTTATCGGTGTTGATTACGCACATGAGCCCTTGCAAAGCCTGGAGGAGTTTACGCCCAAACATGAATTTTATAGCCGATCAATGGATTCACCCTGGATTCATTTATTTTTAGTTCGACAGAGACATGCTACAGGAAGCAACGAGCTCAGGGGGTGCATATGGTACCGGAGGGAAGGTGACCACATCGAAAAAATGGAGCTTCGTACAAAAACTCAGTGGCTGGAAGTGTTGGGAGATGTGTTTCACGAACATTTGGTGAATTATAGCAAGCAGGAGAAGGATGATTTGTGGAAGAGAGTATGGAAACTGCATGAGGAATGGAAAAAAAGAGTGTAGAGCTCTACTGAAGTAGCTAGCTTCACTTTCAAAACAAATCAAAGCATTGGAAAATTATGCTATACTAGAATTGGCACATAGAACGGCTTGCAAGGGTGGTCGGCTACCTCTCGTAGGAAGGGAGGGATGCCCATGGAGGTTAAAGACGCTTTGACGTTGATGATCGGTTTTGGCTCGCTGCTTATCGCGCTCCTTACACTGATTGTCGCCATCATCGCTGCGATTAACCAAAAGAAATAGACCGCCCTCGCCAAGGTTACGGTCTATTTCCTGATCGCTTATCCGAAGCCGACCGCCTTTGAAGCGGGCTACTGTGCCGGGGAGCCGTGTTACCGCACGGCTCCTTCTTTAGCTTTATTATACAATTTCCAATTTATGCATGCAAGATTTCGGAGCAAGACAAAAACGCAACCTGTCACTGCTGCGTGGCTTGTTTAGGTATGGTGGAGCATAGCAGGATCGAACCGCTGACCTTTACACTGCCAGTGTAGCGCTCTACCACGTTGACCAGTTTCACTACCCAAAGCTTCTTAAGAGTTTTTCGCGGAGAGTCTTGTAACGGAACCACTCTTCATCACTGCTCCCAGTAAGACTACCAGAATCGCTACCACTACCATTGGGATATGTTTATCTACTTGATAAAAAGTAGTACTTAGAATTGGTGCTATGATTGCCGAAATCCCCTGCATCGCCGCTACCAGACCCGCAGCCGCTCCTTGTTGTTCATTACTGACTGACAGTGAAGCACCTGCCATAAATCCTGGCATCATTAACCCTGCTCCTGTTCCAAAGAGAAAAAATGCCAAGTAGTAAAATGGAAGGCTGGCCGTAAGAAGGAAAACGACCATACTTACGACGAGAATCAAGGAACCAAGCAAGATCATCGGCCGCGGCTCCCATTTAAGCCATTTTGTTTGAACGATTTGTGCAATTAGCATAGCCATACCAGTAAGCATTAAACCGAAGGAAACAATCCTCGCCAACTTTTCTGACGAGAGATTGAGCTGATCCTGCAAATAAAACCCTCCA
>DASQNU010000280.1:0-22700 GCA_035644815.1 Bathyarchaeia archaeon
TTGATCAAATTTCTGTTCGTCTCGGTTCGCGGAGGCGACCCAACTGACCACTTGTGAGCCTGCTGCGATTTTCTGGCCACCGATCTCGACATCGTTGACCGCGATGCGTCCAATCGCTTGTATCGGCGGATAAAAGCGCAGAACCTCCTCCACAGCTTCCGGCATCCACTCCCGGTGCGTGCGCAGCACCTCTTGCCGCTCAGGGTCCTCGATCAGGAGGCGCACACCATTGGCGATCAGATTGGTCGTGGTTTCATTCCCCGCTACCAGCAGCAAAATGCAAAAACTGATGACATCTTCTGCAGACAGCTTGTCTCCCTCGATCTCCGCATCAAGCAAGAGCGAGACAAGATCGTTTTCGCGCTGTTGACTGCGCGCTTTCAGGATGTCTGCAAAATAACGAGTCAGCTGGCCGACCACCTGCTCCCTCTCCGCGACCACTGTCTGATACGCCTCATCCGAATTATTCTCCGGTCCCTTCACCAGCACATCAGACCAATCCTTGAATAATTGGCGATCTTCGGCAGGGACGCCTAAGAGTTCGGCAATGACAATGACCGGCAAGGGAGTAGCCAGATCCTGCACGATGTCGATCTTGCCGCTGCTTTTTGCTTCCGCCAGCAAAGATGCGGTAATCTCCTTGATGTGCGGAGCCAGATCATTAATGGCTTTTGGCGTAAAGGCTTTATTGACCAGATTGCGCATCTGCGTATGCTTGGGCGGGTCCATGACCAACAGGTTTTCCACCCGATCGCCGACACCCATCATCCTGCGTGAAGAAAATAAGGCCGGATTCTTCAAGACAAAATGTACGTCCTCATAGCGAAACAAATCCCAACAATCCCGATCCGCATCGTAGCGAACCGGGGTCGTCTTGCGCAGCGTATCATAGACCGAAAAGGGCAAAAGCCGCTTTTCCAGCGTATCCATTTCCTTCATCGGGATAATATTGGCGTAGCGTTCTTTCGTCATTTGCATCGTCGGTGACAACTCCTTGGAATAGAAATCTTTTCTTATCGTCCCCAAGGCGCTCGCTCATATCCCTCAACATGCCAAACGTACTGGAAGTCCATCGCGATTATTCGCTGTGCTCCCCTTTCAATCGCTCCAATATCCGTCTTTTCCGGTACAGCATCATCCCGGCTTCGGTGACATCCTCCACGGTAGAACGATTCAGCCATGCGCCAAAGAGCATGCCCGCAACCGGAATGATTTGAAACAGCTTTTTCCAGCCGTAATTATCCCGATAAGTCATGACAACCTCCCTCCAGCCTTGCAGCTGGGAAATCATCTGGTTGCCTGATGCATGATCCTGGTAGGCTGTCAGCTCGTCGAGGATCGCTTTTTTCCCTACGATATCCGAAGAGGCAAATTGAAGGCATTTCACGATAAAAATCCGTTCTGCTTTGTCTCGTGGGTCATAGCCATAGCATAGTGCGATCTCTTGCAGCACTTTCAAGGACAACCCCAACAGCATCGGCACGTCGATCGCCAGCGTAAAAATCCCGCCAATTCCCGTCGTCGCTCCTTGCAAGGTGGCGAAATTGACACGGGAAGCGCGAATCTCACCAGCGACCTCGTCCATCTTCAGCAAGGGAAGGCTATTGATATCTGCTACGGTCACATCCTGTCCCTCCTCGGCTTCTGTTCCCTGCGCCCGGAATCTTTGCAAAATACTTTTGTCCGAGATCAGGTACTGTCCGCCGGTTTGGATGTAGCTGCCCAATTCATTAATCGCCACGGCTAATTTTTCTTGGATAAAAGCGGGGGTTACCTTATCCAGCAGGACAAAAGGCAATCGTCCGAGCTTCTCCCAAAACCAGAGATCCTTTTGCTCTTCCTCCCACTTCTCCTGCTTTTTCAATTCCTCCAGATAAAACGCCCTTGTCTCCGCAGCTGCCAACCTTCCATCATCTCCTGTTTCCATTTGCTTGTATGCTATACGATTGAGCAGCCTCGGCGTTTCACCAGATCGCGTTTCCTTTAATAGTGACTGTCAGTGCCAAACACTACTGTCTTTCGCTCGACAGCTGACGGCTGCGCATACTTGCCAGTCCAGATCAAGTAGCCCATGCCGACATATGACAATCCCCAGAAAAGCGCAAACCATTCATCCAAGACGATCGACCCCAACATCATGAGGTGGAGGACAACGATCCATCTCGGAAAAACCTTCGCTCGAAACGTGACAAACGCAAACATCAGCGTGCCCAGCATGGTGCCGAAGATCCCGATCATCCGCGAGATGGTGATGAACATCCCTGTTTGCTCTGTAGCCAGATCTCCCAAGGCAAAGACGCTCCACACCAAGCATGTGACGATGATATTACCCACGGTGACCAAAAGCGTCGCAATAAATCCCATGATACCTGTCTCCCGCGACTGCACCATATAAGCCCCGATCGTTCCAACGGACATCAAGACGCAGGCAATAAAGCCAAAGGTCAGCTCCTGATCACTGTCCGTCCCCCAGATCAGCGCACTCGGTGTCATGCCCATTCGCGCTATCCCAGCTAATAGACAAATCATCCCCAGCCATTTTACTACCGTTTTCCATTCCATTCTTTGAACCTCTCCTGTCCGGTTGATTTCATTCTTGGCTGTATCGTACCAAGTATCGCTTCCCGCGGAGTAGGGCATGGGATTCCTGCTTTTCTAGGAATGGCATCCGGGATGATTCGGGAAATGAAAAGATTACTCGGGAATCATCATGACAACCAATATTCAAATTTTCACATAGTTGCTATAATGAGTTGCATCCATCATGCAGCCAGAAAGGCGGTCTATCGTATGGCAAGTCCGGAGCTGGGAAAATCCCATCCTCCCCCTTGGTTTACCCAATTCATCTATCGGTATCTTGTCTTTTTTCAAGGAATTGTCATTCTGTTCAGCGTGTTGACTGTGATTCTTCTCATCAGCTGCATCCCGCTCTATTATCATGCGATTACGGAGCGATGCCTTGCGGAGCCTTGTTACATGGGGCCTTCCCCGCCTGTTTCAGAGGCGGAATTAGCCATTTATGGATTTACTCCACAGTCGTTTGCGATGTTGTTTGTCATCATTGATAGCACGCTGATCTTTTTGTATTATCTCGCAGCCTTACTCATCCTGATCAAGTGCTTTCGGGAACCGCTGGGGCTTTTGGCGGCGCTCATGCTGGTCTCATTCGGCACCGTTTTCCCTTCTCTCTTCCCGCTTGGCTCTGAGGGACATCCCTTTTTGGAAACATGGACGAGTGTGGAGAGCGTGGTTGGCTGGACTACTTTTTTCTTATTCTTTTTCCTGTTTCCCAATGGTCGGCTGATCCCGAAAAAGTTGGCTAAGCTTACCTATCTGTTCTGCCTGCTTTATGTAGTGCTCCACATTGTTCCGTACGACGCCAGCAAAAAAGAATGGCCGGTCATCGTACAACTTATCTTATTGGTCATCCCTTTGGCGCTGCTAATCGTCACGCAAATTTATCGTTATCAAAAAATTTCAACACCAGAGGAGAAGCAGCAGACCAAATGGGTTGTCTATGGCGTAACCATCGCCTTGGCGGGGTTGGTCGGAATCAGCGCGATCTATGAACCTCCGTTTTCTCACGGGCCCTTATGGTACGTTTATATCAATGCGATCTTGCATGTCTTTATGCTGATGATCCCGCTCACCTTGACCATGGCGATCCTGCGCCACCGATTATGGGATATCGATCCGATTGTGAATCGCACTCTGGTCTATGTGGGACTTTCCGCTGCCATCGTTGCTGTTTATACATTAACGGTACTGTATCTGAGTCGACTCTTTCAGACCGAAGACAACTTTTTCATTTCACTCGTCGCTACCTCTTTTGTGGCGGTCATGTTTTCTCCTTTAAAAGAATGGCTGCAACGTCAGGTCAACCATGTCATGAAGGGAAGACATGACGATCCGTACGCCGTATTATCCGAGCTGGGCAATCAATTGGTAAAACCGATCGAGCCCGACGCGATGCTGTACGTCGTCGTGCAAACGATACAGGATGCGCTGCGGCTGCCTTATGCCAGCATCTCCATTGAGGTTAACGGGCATGACAAGCTGGCCGCTGTATCTGGCGAACTAGTCGAGGAAGCGTTGTCCTTTCCGATCATTCATCAAGGAGAGACGCTTGGCACCTTGTTTGTCGGTCCGCGTTCACCCGGCGAAGCCTTCAGTGCCGAAGATTTGAAATTATTATCCATTCTCCTGCAGCAGGCCGGACCGATTGTTCAGAATGTACATATGACATTCGGGATGAGATTGCTCGCTGATGACCTGCAGGAATCACGGGAAAAATTGGTCCTCGCCCGCGAAGAGGAGCGACGGCAAATCCGCCACAATCTGCATGATGATCTGGCTCCCCGCTTGGCTGCACTCGCGCTGAATGCCGCTGCCGCTGAGAAGTATGTCAGACAGGATCCGGATCTGGCGGTAGGGATCCTTACCGATTTTCGCAAGGTGATTCGTTCGACCGTCGATGAGATACGCACCCTCGTCCATGATCTGCGACCGCCTACTTTGGATGAATTGGGGCTAGTCGGCGCGGTCCGCGAACGCATCCGCGATCTCACGCAGGCGATCATCCCAGCCTCCCATTCGGACGAAATCCAACTGCTGCGCATCGAGCTGGTTGCCCCTGAGCGCCTGCCTCCCTTGCCTGCTGCGGTTGAGGTAGCCGCTTTTCGGATCATTACCGAATCACTCGTCAATGTGGTCAGGCACGCCAAAGCCTCCCATTGCCTCGTCAATCTGGAACTTGCCTCTTCCGACATGCTCAGCATTACTGTTACAGACAACGGAAAAGGCATCCTGCCTGTCCCTACCCCTTCCCAAAAAGGCGGGATCGGCCTGGTGTCCATCCGGGAAAGAGCTGCTGAATTAGGCGGCCAATGCTCCATCGAACGTATCGAGGGAGCCGGCACGCGTGTAACCGCTCTGCTACCCTTTACCTCCACACAAGTATTCGAAAAGGAGCGAAAACTATGAACATCGTTGTTGCTGATGACCACCCGCTTTTTCGCAGCGGCGTCCGCAATCTATTGTGCACTACTGAGGATTTGCGAATCGTCGGGGAAGCATCTACGGGGGAAGAAGCCATTGAGCTTGCTTCTCGCTTGAAGCCAGACCTGATTCTAATGGATATTCGCATGCCGGGGCTGAATGGGATTGAAGCCACCCGGTTGATTAAGGAAAAGCACCCGGATATACAGATTGTCATTCTGACGATGTTCAAAGACGATCAATCCGTGTTTACCGCCATGCGAGTAGGGGCACGCGGCTATATCCTAAAAGATGCCGATGAAGCCGAGCTGCTGCAATCTATCCGTATGGTTGGCAGCGGCGGAGCTGTCTTTGGCTCCGATATTGCCTCACGAATGATTCATTATTTCAAAGCCTCCACCCCTTCCGAACCGATGCTCGATGATACGCTCTCAGAGTTGACGAAGCGCGAACGGGAAATTCTGGAGCTCATCGCGGAGGGGGATAGCAACGCCCGAATTGCTACCCGACTCCATTTGAGCACGAAAACGGTCGCCAACTATGTTTCCACGATTCTAAATAAGTTGCAGGTAGTTGACCGCAATGAAGCCAAGCGCCTGATCAAGCAATCGCGGGACAGCGATCCGCTTGATTTTACTTGATACACGACAAAGCCCCCATACACCGATGGGGGCTTTGTCTATGTATCGGATCCTGCCAAAAATGCGGCCAGGAAGTCTTCAAATTTTTCCGGGGAAACCGGCGGGCTAAAATAATAGCCTTGCACGACATGGCAGCCATGCTCGCGCAAAAAGGAAAGCTGCTTCCCTTCCTCCACGCCTTCCGCAATAATATTGATCCCCAAGCTTTTGGCCATCGCCATGATTGCAAGAATGATTGCCTTGTTGGTCGGATTGTCTACCGCTCCTTGAATGAATGTCTTGTCGATCTTCAAGGCTTGAATCGGAAATTGACTTAAGTACGCCAATGAAGAATAGCCTGTCCCAAAATCATCGATCGAAATTTTGATACCGAGTTGTTGCAGTTCCCGTAATGTCTGGATCACTGCAGGGATATCATACATCGCGATGCCTTCGGTAATTTCCAGCTCCAGATACTCCGGCGACAGCTTGCTTTCCTCCAATACTTCTCGGATCGTATCGAGAAAATCTGGCTGTCTGAATTGCACATAAGAGATATTGACCGATACAACCAAGGGCGGTTTACCTTCGTCCTGCCATTTTTTATTTTGCAGGCACGCTTCCCGCAGCACTTGCTTGCCAACGGGAAGAATCAAACCTGTCTCCTCCGCTACGGGGATAAAATCAGCAGGCGAAACCATCGTGCCATCTGCCCTGATCCAGCGAATCAAGGCTTCCATGCCCACAATCTGATTGGTATGAATATCGACCTTCGGCTGATAATAGTTCATCAATTCCTTCTGTTCCAATGCTTTTCGCAGCGCATTCTCCAATTGGAATTGCTTGAATCCGTCATCCTCCATCTCTCTGGTGAAAAATTGCACCCGCTCATTCCCTAATTCCTTGGCACGGAACATCGCTTTATCCGCATGCCGGGTTAACGATTCCACGTCCTCACCATGTTGCGGATATACCGCTATCCCCATGGTCGGTGTCAAATGAAACTCCATCTCATCCACGATCAGCGCCTGTTCAAACTGTTTCAGCACTTTTTCCGAAAAGGAGGAGATTTGCGCATGATCTGTAACCGTTGGCAGCAAAAAGGCGAATTCATCTCCTCCTAGACGTGCGATCAGTTCTTTTTCCGCCAGGCAAGACTGTAAACGCTGAGAGAGCACTTTGATGACACGGTCGCCAAATATATGGCCAAAACGGTCATTGATCATCGTAAAGCGATCCAAATCGATAAAAAAGATGGCCAACTCGGTTTGCTTCTCTTTCGCCTCGGTCAGCGCTTCCTGTAAGCGTTTATGGAACATCCGCGGGTTAGGAATCCCGGTCAGCTCATCATGATAAGCCATATGCTCAATGGTTTCTTCCGCTTTCTTGCGTTCGGTGATATCAGCTGCAATCCAATAGATCCCGGTAATCTCATTTTCCAGCATGATCGGAACATTCGAGACTTGCACATAAATATGCCGGCCTCCTTCTCCGAGCAAGGCCGTTTCATAGTTGCGCACCTCTCCCTGGGATACAGCTGTCAGGTGTTCTTCGACAAATTTCGCATCGTCGGCCAATAAAAAGTCGAGAATAGATTTTCTCGAACTCTGTGACCATCCGGTTATTTTTTCATAGGCAAGGTTAGCCTCAATAATCTTTCCTGTACAATCCAGCTGCAGCACGATATCCGGATTGTACGCAAACAACGAACGATATTGATTGAAGCTTCGTTTCGCTTGTTGATAGGCTTGCTTCCGATCCACATACAACGCGACCAGGGCTGCACCCAATATCAGCAATGTAAATGAAGCAAAAATAACCGCTACAACAGCTATTTCCCCACTTTCCATTTCAACCTCCAAAAAATCCATTAATGAAAAAAACTCTGCTTCGGACAAGAACGCCAAAAGCAGAGCTTCGCTTTCATACTAATGGCAACCCGGCTGCCATAGTTTATTCAACCTTAGGCCCGCAGCTTTGTGTCCCCACCTTTCAATGGGTTTACCTTTTTCATTACCTATCTATTTTGATTCGATCAGGTAATAAGCCCTGATCACTTTGCTGAATTCATCACATAAATGGATTTTATAAGAAAAGAAGGAAGTTGACAATCTTTACTTACAAAATTTCTAGTCTTTTCGAACTACCAAAAAGAAATAATCTCTCCTAGAAAACCCGCTCATTAGTTCTTTTTCCCTCTATTTCCATCTCTTTTTTTCTCTATCCTTTCTCCACAATTCTCTGCAAAAAAAATTTATTCCGACAATTTTTTTTACAACTTCCGACAACATTTTCCAACTCCGATTGATTACACTTGTCTTACGTTTTATGAATTTTATAAATTTTCCATTTAAGAAAGGATGAGTCATTTGAGAGTTAGCAAGGTCATGGCTAGTCTTCTCTCTTCCGCTCTCTTGATGGGGGCAATTGTAGGCGCTCCGCTTGCGGGAGAAGCCAAAGCAAAATCCAAAAAAGATCAAGATGCAGCCAAGCATATTGATTGGGGTGTAGTCAACCAAGATCGCATCATCCAAGCATTGATCGAACAAGGCGAGCTGGACGAAGATGCCTCTCCCAAAGCAATGGAAAAAGCGGTGGAGAAATACGTGACCCGCGGCACCAATCCGGGCAGTGACACAGAAGGAATCAATACGTCCAGCAAGTTTGGGAAAAAGGCCTACAAAGCGCGTAAAGGCCTACAGCAAAATACGACTGCTCTGATTAACGGCGAAAAAGGCGCACGTAAAATGAGCACCATGTCCTCGAACAAAAAGTTTACGGACAACGCTGTCCTCGCGTTGATCGAGTTCCCGGATCTGAAGCATAATGAGATCGTAAAGCCGGAAAATGACGAATATCTTTGGACAGCAGATTTCAATGAAGAGCATTATGAGAAGCTGCTCTTCGGCAAAAATGAGTACAAAACCCCGGAAGGCATAACCTTGCTGACCGTGAACCAATTCTATCAGCAGCAATCCGCAGGAAGCTGGGGCTTGGATGGAACCGTCACCCCATGGATTGAAGCTGAACATGATGCCGCTTACTACGGCAAACATGAAGGCGGCGCGAATGACGCCAATCCGGACAAGCTTGTCGAAGAGACACTGGAAACGATCGGTGATCAAATCGAAGGCAATGAAGAAAAATATGACCAACGCGACCCATACGATCTGGATATGGACGGCGACATCATGGAACCGGACGGCATGCTGGACAACCTCTTCGTTGCCCACGCAGGTGTAGGTGAAGATTCCGGCGGTGGTCCTCTCGGGGATGATGCCATCTGGGCACACCGCAGCACACTGAAAGAACCAATGCGTATCCCGGGCACCAGCCTGAAAGCGTATGACTACATCATTCAAGGCGAAGAAGGCGCTGCAGGCGTGTTCGCTCACGAGTACGGCCACAACCTCGGCTTGCCGGATGAGTACGATACGCTCTACTCCGGCGGTGGTTCACCTGTAGAAGTATGGTCCATCATGTCCGGCGGTAGCTGGGCAGGAAAAATTCCTGGTACCGAGCCAACCGGTTTCAGCCCATGGGCGAAGCTCTTCTTCCAACAAACCTATGGCGGTACTTGGCCAATCCCGCAAGAAATCGACATCGATAAATTGAAAGAAGGAAGAAAGTATAACTATCCTTTAAAAGAGGCAGTAGCGAATACTAGCCGCAACAAGCTGCTGAAGATCAATCTGTCTGACGTACATGTTGCACCACCAACTCAACCGATTGAGGGGCATTCCTACTTCTCTACCAAAGGTAACAGCCTCGATACCAAACTGATTTCCGAGGAAATTGATCTGACGGCTGCAGCCAGCGCTTCGCTCAGCTTCGAATCGTGGCGTGAAATCGAAACAGACTACGACTATCTGTATGTCAACGTTTATGCAAATGGCAGCAGCGAGCCTGTAACCGTAGAAACCTTCACCGATACAACAGAAGGTGAATGGAAACACAGCGATATCGATTTGAGCCAATTTGCCGGCCAAAAAATCGTCGTTGAATTCAATTATGTCACTGACGTAGGCTTGGCCATGAACGCCTTCTATGTAGACAATATCGAAGTTCGTGCAGACGGTAATGTCGTCTTCTTCGACAATGCGGAAGGAGAGCCAAAATTCGAGCTGAAAGGCTTTGAATTGTTCGATGGTTCCAAGATCCCTTACCCGCAATACTATCTGGTTGAATGGCGCACTCACAACGGTGTGGACAAAGCATTGGCTCACTACCGTCGCAACAACAGCCTTCTCTCCTTTGATCCAGGTATGCTCGTCTGGTTCTATGACGCTCAATGGGGCGAAGACAACTGGACCGGTCTGCATCCAGGTCACGGCTTCCTCGGCGTAGTGGACGCTCACCAACGCGGCCATTTCTGGGATGACGGAGCAGTAGCAAGCACGCGCTATCAATTGGTAGACGCCGCGTTCAACCTGAAAAAGAACGAAACTTCCGATCTGGAAGTCATCTACCCTGACTTCGCGATGAAGTACGAAGGATTGCCAGGTATTGACACCTTCTCCGATGATGAAGACTATTCTGCGAAGGATTACCTGCCTGACAGCGGAAAAATCCTGCCTCAATACGGTCTCAAAATCAAGGTAAATAAAGTTAGCAGCCGCGGCAACGAAGCCGTAATCTCGATTTCCCGCGACTAATCCAGAAAAGCTAAAACTGCAAATGAAAAGAAGACCAGACTTTCGCCATCTGGTCTTCTTTTTTTCATGCGTTGACACTTAGGGCTGTGGTCTTCTCTTTTCTGCCAACTGGGCTCCAATTCACGCAAAAGATACCGATAAAAATAAGCACTCCGCCTGCATAGACATTCCAGTCGACCCTCTCCCCCAACATCAACCAGCCGGTTAACACACCAAAAAACGGGGCCAGAAATAAAAAGGCGCTCGTTTTTCCCGGGTCACCCTTCTGCAGCAAATAAAACCACGAGGCGAACTGAACGATGGACGCCATCACAGCCAGCCATAATACGATACTCAATGAGGCTGGATTCAGGATCATTTTGGGAGTCTCCAGCAAAAAGCCCATCCCCAACAAAAGCAGCCCGCCTGCCAGCATCTGAAATGCCGTCAGCACCCATACAGAGTAACCATTTCCCCACTTTTTCACCAACAAGGTAGCGATTGCCCAGCTGACAGCCGAAGCCATCCCAAACACCGTTCCCGCCTTCCACTGCAAGTGATAGCCGAGCGTGATCGTCACCCCGAGAAAACCAATCATGACGCCAAGCCATTGAGAGAAGCTGTATCGCATACCGAGAAAGAATGTACCTAGAATCACGACAAGGAGCGGATTGATAAAGGTCAGGATCGAGGTCTCGCCTGCAGAGATCGTGCGCAGGCTGAGAAAAATGCAGCCCATAACACCAGCTGTTTGAAAAAGACCCACCAGCCCGACTCTTCCCCATTCCCGCTTCGTTGTCGGCAGCGGCTCTTTCTTTAGCCAGACCCAACTGGCCATTAGAATCCCAGCGATCGTAAAACGCAAACCAACCAACAGCAGCGGAGAGAAATAGGCAAGCCCCATTTTGCCAATGGCAAACGAAGAGCCCATAAGCGAAGTAGTCAATACTACAAGCAGGCCGAATAGCAGCGGATTCATATACTCCTCCTTTATTCTGAGAAAGATTCAAGTCATTCCTGATTCCCCCCCAGTATAAGTGAGGATTATTTCGCTTGCCGACGAAGTATCACTACCCGCAAGTTTATTTTAGGAAGAATACCTCACGCATCGGCTTGATCGGCTCCGCTTCCCCAAAGTCGAAAGATCCCTCGACCATCTTGGAGGTGATAGCATTCCAGCGATTGCACGCTTCGCTCTTGTCGATATAGGCAAAAGCTGCCTCTACATCGTTACATTCAAAGCAGTAGAAAAATTGCGTGCCATTTTGGAAAATCGAGTAATTGCGAATTCCCGCCTTGCTGTGCTCCTCCAAAACATCGGCCCATGGCTCCAGATGCATCTGGACGTATTCTTCTAGAAACTCCTGTTTGATCGTCCATGTCCAGGCGAATTTATTGCTTTTCTCCATGACAATTCCTCCTGTTAAGCCAACTTTTTGGCGTTTTGTTAAAGAGTTTGTGCCTACATTGTGGTGGGGGAAGGGAAGAGATGACGGGGCTCCATTCTTGCCACACCCGCAAGGGAGTGGAGACTGTCCGGTTCCGCTTCCAAAAACGGTACGTCACGCAAAAGTTTCGAGGAAGCACATTCAAACGTAGAGGTTGCGCGACAAGCGTGTACCGTTTTTGGAAGCTCCACCTTTGTAGGTGTACCAAAGACTCCGCCCGTCCCTCTCTTCCCTTCCTCACGTGGCTGATGATAAAGACAAACGCATTTTGATCGCTTTGAAATCGCTTCTGCTACGCTGGAGAGCATGTTTCGAAATGGAGCGCCTGCGGAGCCCTTCCAAGCGGAGCAGTGAATCGCAGGAAAAAGGGCCGCAACCTTGCCCCAGCAACGAAGCGGCTACTGCTTTTGCGGCCCCCTGCGATTCGCTGCGGAGCGGACAGTCTCCACTTACAGCGGGGCGTAGAATGAAGCGGAGTTTCGAAACATGCTCTCCCCACACCGCAGCCCCTCTACACAAAAGACCCTCCGACCATTCTTACATGATCGAAGGAGCCTTTTTCCCGATTGCTAGTACACCGTCTTCCATTCGGCGATGTTGCTTTGGTCAAACTTGAACGGATCGCCCAGCATGATCTGGGTGCCTTCTCCATCCTGAATCACTTCTTTTTCGCCCAATCTGCCAGCATTGAATTTGTCGCCTACTTTTCCGGTGATCGTCCCTTTGACGAGAGCATCTGCTGCGTAGCCAGCCAAATAGCCGACATCAACCGGGTTCCACAGGTACATCCACGGGGATACGCCGCTTTCGATATATTCAGCCATCTCGCTTGGCAGACCCAGTCCAGTGAGCTGTACTTTTCCTTTCAAGCCCTTGTCTGTCAGCACCTTGCCCGCTGCCGCAATCCCGACAGTGGTAGGAGCAATAACCCCCTTCAGATTCGGGTACGATTTGAGCAAAGCTTCTGTCTCGGATACGCTCTTGTCGCGCAAATCGTCGCCATAGGCTACCTTCACCAGCTTAACATCCTTATACTTCGGATCTTCCAGCTCTTTTTTCATCCATTCGATCCAGGTGTTTTGGTTGGTCGCTTGCGAGGTGGCGCTCAAGACCGCAATTTCCCCGCTCCCGCCAATCATTTCGGTGATCGCTTGTACCTGCACCCGGCCAATTCGTTCTGGATCCGCTTGGTTGATGTGTACCATTCGGCTTTGCGCATTCACAGCGGAATCCAGAGAAAGCACCTTAATGCCTGCATCCATCGCCTTTTTCAATGCGGGTTGGAGGGCATCCGGATCATTGCCGACGATCGCGATCGCATCCACCTTTTGCGAGATGAGCTCTTCAATCATCTGGATTTGCGCCTCCGCAGTCGGTTGGTCTGGCGCTTTCAGGATCGCTTCCCCGCCCAGCTCCTCGATGGCGATTTTGAAGCCCTCCATCTGCTTTTCTCCATACGGATTGCCTGTGTTTTTAAAGATGATAGCGAATCGTTTCTTGCCGCCGCTTTGAGCATTTCCTGCATTGCCTGTATTGTCTGACGATGAAGTGGGAGCCTGCATGCTGCAACCGACCAGCATGGTAAAGACCAGAAAAAGAGAGAAACATGACATGAACCACTTTCTCATTGGATTGACCTCCCCCTACTATTTGTGTATCTATACCAAACAGCCCATGACTGTTGAGTATCTACAAGGCGCGTTTTACCGGCGTGTCGGCGGGCTTCGCTTTTCGCCATCCGCTCCCCCGGATTTTCAGCTTGGGCACCATGACCGCTCCGATTAGCAGCAGACCGATGATAATCAGCAGCGCCTGCGCCGGAATATTGATCAGTCCCAAGCCATACCGCAAATACCCGATTAAAAAGACGGCGATCACTGCCCCGATCATCCTGCCTTTGCCGCCTGCCGTACTGATTCCGCCCAAGACCACCATCGCAATCACATCCAGCTCATAACCAGTCGCGACATTCGGGCGTGTGCTGCCCATCCGCGAGGTAAGAAAGAGTGCCGTTACCGCCGCCATCAATCCAGCCAGGGTAAAGACGATGATCTTGATCCGATCCACCTGCACACCGGAAAAGCGGCTGGCCGTAGGGTTATTGCCAATGGCATAAATGCGGCGGCCAAAGGTCGTCTTGTGCAGCAGCAGCGCAAAGACAATGGCGCAGACCACAAACGCGATCAGGATGAACGGGATGCCGAACACATAGCCCCAGCCCAGAAATTTGAACCATTCGGGAAATTGGCCGACCGCCTGATCCTCCAGCATCATATAGGCGATGCCGCGATAAATGATCATGGTCGCCAACGTCACGATCACCGCTGACAATTCCTTGAACCGGACGATCAGCCAGCCATTGATGAAGCCGCACAAGGCCCCCACCGCCAGACAGATGAGGATCGCCACCTCCATCGGCACACCCATGGCATACAGATCGGCCATGACGACAGCCGATAAGGCAACCGTCGAGGCAACAGAGATATCGATATCAGCCAGGATGATGATCAGGACCATAGGGAGCACGATAAAGGCCTTGTCGAGAAACGTCATCGTGGCGTCACGGAGATTATCGTAGTTCAGGTAATAAGGGGATAAATAGCTATTGATAGCGGTTACAAGAAGGAAGATCAGTATCAGCATCCATTCCCATTGCAGGAAAAACCCTTTCCATGAGAAGCCTTTTTCATTTCTCCTGAGCAAATCCATGAGCTATACATTCCTCCTCATTAGATGATTCCGGTCAACGCCTCTTTTCACGATGGCATTAATGAGCACGGCGATCAGAATAATGCCGCCTTGGATGCCCATTTGCCAAAAGGGCGACACATTGATGAGGGGAAGCGCATTATTCAAGATACCAAGCAGGATGGACCCAAGAATGACGCCGGATATTTTCCCCGAGCCACCGGCAATGCTAACCCCGCCAAGCACGCAAGCAGCTATGACACTCAGCTCATAGCCCATCGCGGTATCTCCTTGCGCCGAGGCGAACTTGGAAACCCAGAGGACACCTGACAACCCGGATAATCCGCCCATGATGGAATACACCAGCCAGAGAATCCGTCCATTATTGATTCCGCTGATCTGTGCGGAATCCGGATTGCTGCCCACTGCATAGATCTGTCTGCCGGTGCGTGTATGGTTGATGAAATAGTAGGACACGACATAGATGATGATCGCGATCATAATCAGCGTATTGATCCCCAGTACGGAGCTGGTCGCGATGGCCTTGAAGCTGGTCGGCATCTGGTGGGCGCTCACCCATTTCCCATCGCTCACCATAAAGGTCAACCCGCGAAACACGTTCATCATGCCCAGGGATGCGATGATCGGCAGGATGCCAAAGCGGGACACCAGCCAGCCAAGAACCATGCCGCAAATCAGACCAATGCATGTGCCCAAAAGGATCGCTAGAACTGGATGGAGCTCCGGATTGGCGCTGACGGTCTGTGCCGCGATCATCCCCGACAAGGCCAGCGTAGCGCCGATGGAAAGATCAATGCCCCTGGTCACGATCACGAGCATCATCCCTACGGCGAGGATGCTGAGAATGGCTGTATTCGTCACCATGTCCGTAATATTTTCAATGGTCAAAAAGCTGGGATTGCGGAACTGCACGATGACAGACAGCACAAGAATAAAACCAAGCAGTCCTGCCTCTCTGAATCTGGCTATCTTCGCACTCCACGTCGATGAGTTTCGAACCTTTTGCGTCATATCATACGAGCCTCCGCGATTTGTTCTCTAATCCATCCGCTTCAAGCATAGCGGGGGAGATGCTGACCATGGACGCTTCCAAGATGGATTCCTGCGTCGCCTCTTCGCGATCAAGCACTGCGGTTACCCGTCCCTCGCGCATAACCACGATCCGGTCGCTCATCCCGATCACTTCCGGCATCTCTGATGAAACGAGCAAAATGCCGTATCCTTGGCTGGCCAGATCACTGATAATTTCGTAAATGGCTGACTTCGCCCCTACATCCACCCCTTTGGTCGGCTCATCGAGGATAATCACATCCAATTTGGCGGTCAGCAGCTTGGCGAATACGACTTTCTGCTGATTCCCGCCGGATAAGGAGCTGACGGGATCATAGATGCTGCGTGCTTTCACCTGCAGCTTCTGCGCCAATGTTTTCGCCGCGTCATCTTCTTTATGCCTGCTCAGCCAGCCCTTTTTGGCATACTTGCCGATGGCGGGGAGCGTAATATTGCTGGAGATGCTCCATGGCAGGACCAAGCCCTGCTTTTGCCTGTCTTCCGGCAAGTAGCCGATCCCCAGCTCCATCGCTTGCAGCGGATTTTCAATGCGAATCTCTTTTCCTTTCAGAAATACCTTGCCAGTATCAAGAGCATCCAAGCCGAATATGGCCTGACACACTTCGCTTCTGCCAGCTCCAACAAGGCCGGTCAGCCCTAAAATCTCCCCGCGATGCAGCGTGAAGGAAACATCCTTGAAATAACCTGTTCTTCCCAATCCATCGACGCGCAGCACTTCTTCCCCGATCTTTGCCGCTTTTTTCGGAAAGAGCTGGGTGATTTCCCGCCCCACCATCGCTACGATCAGATCTTCCTGTGAAATCTCATCGATCGCCCACGAGCCGATGTAACGGGAGTCGCGAAAAACAGTCACTTGACTGGCCAACCGGTACATATCTTCAAAGCGGTGGGAGATGAAAATGACCGAAACACCTCTGTCACGCAATTGCTCCGTAATCCTGTACAGCTCCTCGCTTTCTCGCTTCGTCAAGGCGGCTGTCGGTTCGTCCATGATGATGATTTTGGCATTGGTGGACAGCGCCTTGGCAATTTCCACGATCTGCTGCTGGGCCACGCTCAATGCGCCCATTTGCGTTTTCGGATCAAAATCAGCCCCCAGCTCTGTTAATAACGCTTGGGCTTCTTCGTGCATCTGCTTCCAGAGGAGACGCTTTGTTCCCTTATCTATCTTTTCATGCCCCATGAAAATGTTTTCCGTGACGCTGAGATCTGGAAAACAGGTGACATGCTGATAAATGGCCGCGATCCCGAGCTGCTGAGCGTCTTTCGGATGCTTGATTTCCACGCGCTCGCCATGTAAGTAGATCTCTCCCTCATCAGGACGATGGACACCGGTGATAATCTTGATGAACGTCGATTTGCCCGCACCATTTTCCCCCATCAAGGCATGGATTTGCCCTTTTTTCAGTTGAAAATGGACCTGATCAAGAGCCCTCACGCCTGGAAAGGTCTTCGTAATCCCTCTTAACTCCAGTACATACTCAGACATACACCTGCTCCCATCCCTATCGTAATGGAAAATTCCCATGATTCTGACATTATGGCTTGCGGTTAGCCAGGCACGCTCTGAGGTGCGTGCCTGCAGAAACACCCTTCACACCTGCCTCACACTTGCTCGGCTACTGGGTGCGACCGTTAATTTGACAGCCATTTCTTCGAGCTGCTGCACATATTGCGGGTCAATCTTGTCGTCGGTAATGATCTCGTCGATTTGGCTGAGTTCGGCGAAATAGGTAAATGCCTGCACCCCGAATTTGCTGTGATCAGCCAGCAGCAGGACATGGTCGGCGATGCTGATCATTTTCCGTTTGACCAGAGCCTGCATTTCATTGGATTCACTGATTCCCCTGCCGAGATGAACCCCTTTGCAGGAGAGGAATGCCTTGTTGACATGATAGGCATCCAACGACCGCTCTGCACTTGGCCCGACAAAGGAAAGGGAGCGCGCCGACATGATTCCGCCGGTGGAAATGACCTCGATTTTTTCCTTGGTACTGAGCTCCATCGCGACTTTGAGCGAATTGGTCAAGACCGTCAGAGGAATATCGGGCAGGATCGAAGCCATGTACCATGCCGTCGTACTCGCGTCCAATATGATCCGATCCCGTGGTTCGATGTACTTGATTGCCTCTTGCGCGATCCGTTTCTTCTCCTCCATGCGGGTGATTTCCCGTTCCAGGTAGGGATCTTCGGGCTGCTGATCAGCCACGCTGACGGCGCCGCCGTGACTTCTCAGCAAACGGCCAGCCTGCTCCAGCCGATCCAGATCGCGGCGGATCGTCTCTTCCGTCACATTGCAGATCTCGCTCAGCTCCGACACCCGCATGCTTCCTTTTTCATTCACGAGTCGTACTATCATTTCATGCCGCTCGATTACTAGCATCTTTTTTCTCATTCCCTTGTTCTCATCGTTTTCCCAGACCCGTCACGTGCAGGAATCGTTCATAGGCCTCTGACCATTGTTCCCGCTCCTCAGGAACATACGTCTCCAGCGAAAAGGACTCTCGAACGATTTTCCTAGCTTCGCCAATTCCCGAGATCTGGCCCAGCGTCCTATATTGTACCAAGATATTGCCAATCGCGCTTGCTTCACTCGGCCCTGCCCATACCGGTCGGGAAAGGGCATTGGCCGTGAACTGGCACAGCAGCCGGTTATGAATCCCGCCGCCCGCCATGTGCAGTCCGGAAAAACGTTTCCCCGACAAGGCTTCGGTCCGTTCGTATACATAACGGTATTTCAAAGCGAGACTTTCAAATACACAGCGCAATATCGCTCCGCGCTC
This sequence comes from Bathyarchaeia archaeon, assembly GCA_035644815.1. Lineage (GTDB taxonomy): Bacteria > Bacillota > Bacilli > Brevibacillales > Brevibacillaceae > Brevibacillus_F. Next base: position 18,264 of record DASQNU010000280.1, read on the forward strand.
CTGCGGTACCGGTTGCCCCGTTTGCGAGCAATACGCTTGTACGAGGGCTGGCATATTGGAGGGATGGAGAAACATCAAATGATCCGGGTCGATAAAGCTGACGAATCCGCTCGCGCTGCTTGCTTCTTGGACCATTTGTTCAAAGGAAAGGGTGATTCCCCGCTTTTCCCAATGGTTGCGGCATTCCTGCACGAGCCACAAGCCCATGATATTTTTCAGCAGACGGTAGGTGCCATCCACTCCGCCTTCATTCGTAAAATTCTCTTGCAGCGCCTGCTTATGGGTCAATGCATCCCGGATTTCAGTACCCAGCAAGGACCAAGTCCCGCAGATTAAATAGGCAAAATCATCGTTATCCGCAGGTATCGCAGCGACAGCCGACCCCGTATCATGTTCAGCCACGGCAATGACCGGTACGCTAGGAACTTCCAACTCTGCGCAGATGGACGATTGCAGCTGGCCTGCAATCGTACCTGGCTGCACAATTTCTGCGAATAGATGCCGGGGAAGACCCAGCTTTGTCAATAGGTGCGGATCCCAATCGCCGAGAGCCGGATTGAACAGCTGTGTCGTCGTGGCGTTGGTAAATTCGCTTTTAATCTCACCCGTCAGAAAGTAGCGAAGCAAATCCGGGATCATCAACAGATGCTTGGCCTGAGCCAGCCGTTCCGGATTTTGCTTTTTTTGCGCCACGAGCTGATAGAGCGTATTGAACGGCAAAAACTGAATGCCCGTATGCCCAAAAATCTCTTCACGGGGAAGGAGCTTGAGTACCTGCTCCATGATCCCATCCGTCCGCGTATCGCGGTAATGATACGGATTGCCCAAAAGCTCCCCGCTACTGTCCAAAAGACCATAGTCAACGGCCCACGAGTCAATGCCGATGCTTGCAGGCGTATACCCCAAGTGCTTGGCTTTGATGATCCCTTGCCTGATGTGATGGAACAGGCGCAGAATATCCCAATGCAGGCGATTGCCGATCTGCACGGGTTCGTTGGCAAACCGGTGTATTTCTTCCACTACCAAGCGACGCCCCTGCAGCGTTCCGATCAAGGCTCTCCCGCTGCTTGCCCCCAGATCGAATGCGAGCACGCTTGTCACCAGCTGGCACCGCCCTTGCCGCGAGCGAGGATCTCCTGCGGATAGCTGCTTTCCAGATACGCCTTCATCGGATCGAGCGGCAGCCCCTGCTCTTCACGAACGGCATGGAGCAGCGGTGTCACGTCACACTCAAACGCTCGTCGTACCGCATCTTCCGCCGCTAGCACATCCTGTGCCTCCTGCGCAGCCGCTACTTCTTCTTGATTGATCAGCAGCGCTTTGGCATACTGGGTCTGGACATTCACCACCGAGCGGATCATGGCCGGAATTTTCGGTTCAATATTATGGGACTGGTCGATCATATAGGCGATATTGCGAACCGTGTCGCGAACACCCTCTTCCTGATCATCCGATGCGCTGATGATCTGGTAGAAGATGAGGAACAGCTCATACGGATTGATCGCGCCTACGATCAAGTCGTCATCGGCATACTTGCGGCTGTTGAAATGGAAACCGCCTAGCTTCTGTTCATCAATCAGATAGGCGACGATATGCTCGACGTTGGTACCGGGGGCATGATGTCCGGTATCGACCAGCACTTGTGCTTGCGGCCCCAGCTTATTCGCCAGATTGAAGGCCATCCCCCAGTCCGCCAGATCAGTATGATAAAATGCAGGTTCGAAACATTTGTACTCGATCAGCATGCGCATCTGCGGCGTCATGGCTTTGTACATCGCTTGGAACGCTTCCAGCAGCCAGCCTTTCCGTTTGCGCAGATCAGCCTGCCCCGGGTAGTTGGTACCGTCTGCGATCCATAGACTCAAGTCGCGCGAGCCCGTCTCCTTGGCGATATCCACGCATTCGAGCAGATGCTCCGTTGCTTTTTGGCGGATGGCCGCGTCCGCATTGCATACACTGCCAAGCATGTAGTCCTCATCCTGAAACAGGTTGGGGTTAACCGCACCAATTTTCAACCCGAGATTTTCTGCATGCGCTTTCAATTTGCCATAATCGTCTACTTTATCCCAAGGGATATGGATGGCGACGGAAGGGCACAGCCCAGTCAGACGATGGACTTGGGCTGCATCCTCCAGCTTTTCATAAGGATTCCGCGGCACGCCAGCCTTTTGAAACACTTTGAAACGTGTCCCGGAGTCCCCGTATCCCCAGGAGGGGGTCTCGATCTGCAGCGCTTTCAGCTTCGTCTTCACCTGCTCCAGATCGATGCCCCGAGCTTGCTGCTGCTGCTCAAAAATGGTATAGGCCAGGTCTTTCATGTCCTCATCTCCCGTCCCGCTTCACTCTTATCTGCTAAACGCTGCCGGAACCCCTCCATCTATCGTGAGCATGCACCCTGTCGTCTTTTCCGAACGCGAGGAGGCGAAAAATGCGATGCCTTCCGCGATATCCTTCGGGTACACATTGGTCAAGAGCGTCGTCCGGTTCCGGTAATACTCTTCCAACTGATCCGGCTCAATGCCATAGGCTTCGGCCCGCTCCTGACGCCAATTGGAGCTCCAGATGGCCGAGCCTTGCAAGACTGCATCAGGCAGAACGGAATTGACCCGGATGCCAAACGAGCCTCCTTCTGCTGCAATGCAGCGAGCGAGGTGGATTTCCAGCGCTTTCGCGGAGCTGTAGGCAGCGGCATTCTTTCCGGCATAGACGGAATTTTTCGAGCCGACAAAGACCATGTTGCCGCCGAGCCCCTGCGTTTTCATTTGCTTGAACGCTTCCCGCGCCACCAGGAAGTAACCCGTCCCCAACACATTCATGTTCAGGTTCCATTCTTGCAGGGAGGTATCCTCAAACGGACTGGAGGTTGCCAAGCCTGCATTGTTGACGACGATGTCAACGCCGCCATAGGTCAGAGCCGCCTGCTCAAACGCTGCGATTACCTCTTCTTCCTTGGTCACATCCAGCTTGACCGCGATCGCTCTGCCTTCGCCCGCCTGTTCATTGATTTCCTGCGCGACTCGCTGCGCCCCTTCGAAGTTCAAGTCCGCCACGACGACATGCGCCCCTTCTGCCGTCAACCGGCGGCACGTCTCACTGCCGATCCCTCCTGCTCCCCCTGTCACGAAGGCTACCTTGCGGGAAAATTCGGCTTCGGGTGGTGCGAGTGTAAGCTTATACAGTTCCAGTGGCCAGTATTCCACCTGGAACGATTCGCTTTCGCTCAACGATACGAATCTACCAAGCGCGCTTGCTCCGCGCATGACAGCAATCGCTCGATGGTACAAAGCTCCGCTAATCTTCGCCTGCGCTGCGCTTTTTCCTGTATTGATCATTCCAATGCCCGGGATCAAAATGACGCGCGGCGCCGCCTCAAACATCCGGTCACCCTCTTGATGATTCCGCGCAAAGTATTCGCTGTATGATTGTTTGAAGGAGGCGATCCCTGCCAGCAGGGCTTCTTTCAAGCCATTGGCATCACCTGATTTTGGGTCCCACTCAATATAAAGCGGTTTCATTTTTGTATGAACCAGATGATCCGGGCAAGCCGCTCCTACCTGTGACAATACAGGCGCATCCTTGCTGTTCACGAATTGCAGAACATCGGCTTCCTCATCATAGCTGAGCAGCATCCGGTTGGTTTCCCCGACCGCTCCGCGAATAGCCGGCATGACCTGTGCCACGATCCGTTTTCGTTCTTCAACTGGAAGCGTCTCGTATTTTTGACCGCCGAATAATGATTCTTCATTTACTCGCTCTTCGATATAGCTTTCCGCTTCATGGATAATGGCGATGGTTTTCTCGTAGCATGCTTCCGCGTTCTCTCCCCAGGTGACCAAGCCGTGCTTTTCCATGAGCACCAGCTCGGCATGCGGGTTTTGGGCGACAGCTTCTGCGATCATCTTTGACAAGGTAAAGCCTGGACGTACATAAGGCACCCAGACAAAGCGGTTGCCGAAAATCTCCTTCGCGATTTCAACACCATTGTCCGCACAGCAGATGCTGATGATGGCATCCGGATGCGTGTGATCAACATGGGGATATGGCAGGAAGGCATGCAGCAGGGTTTCAATCGATGCGCGTGGATGCTTGGCATCGATCATACAATGGGCCAGATACGCGACCATTTCCTCATCCGACATTTCGTCTCTTTCAATCAAAGGGCGGATATCTTCCAGACGCAATCCGGTAAAATGAGCTGCTTTCATCGTAGCCAGATCTGAGCCGCTCCCTTTCACCCACATCACTTCAACATCGCGTCCGCGGAAGTCTTTTTCGATCGTCTTCATGGAGGTATTACCTCCGCCCCAATTGCAAACACGCCGATCGGTCCCGAGCAGATTGGATCGGTAGACCAATTCATCAAGTCCCGGTTGGATTTGTGCCGCCTTCGACCGATCCCATAAACTTTGCACCATGGTTTACCTCCTGAATGTTCTT
>DASQNU010000281.1:0-8040 GCA_035644815.1 Bathyarchaeia archaeon
ATTCCTCGCTCCGAAAGATCGTCAAACGTTAAGAAGATCCGTATCTTATCCGTACCAAGGCGTTCAACACGCATGACTGTCCCTCCTCGCCATCCGTCGTATTACAGGTTATGAATTACAGCCTGTAAGGGTTCTCCGCAATTTCTAACAACTATCCCTGGTTGAGAGTCCTATTTTTTGAGTTGTGTTAGTGGAACCCGTGTGAGTCTATCTGATTCCTTCATTTTATCATATCTGTGGACAAGATCATAGCACGAGACCCGCTGGATGTAAATGGACTTGTGCACATTCGACAAAGCATGGTGAAATCTACCTGTTCGCATGGAATTATGTCAGATCTTGCGCTTTCCCGGGAAAGCATGCATATGGAAATATCGCGCATGCATAAATGCCTCCAAGATTACGGATAACCAGTAGTAGGAGATTCACCTGGCAGCATTTATACTCGTATGTAAGGAGAGGTGAAACTTAAAATGAAAAAATGGATACTGACCCTTTCGACCTGCCTCTTGCTTAGTGCTTGTACTTCGCTACCAGTCGATACAAAGCAACCGACCAAACTACCAAGCGATCATGATTCCTCGGATAAGGCAAAGTCCGCTGCGGTAACGAACCGGGCACGCAAGCCACATCCGCCTGTCCGACCACATCAAACGGCGTCTTCCCCTGAAAACCCTGCTCCTGCAGCAGCATCTCTTTCTACAAATCGCTATGTGATCAATACAACCAACTATCTCATCGCCAACAAAGAGCATCCAGAAGAAAAAGTACTGCTGCTTACCTTTGATGATGGGCCAACCGGAGAAGCGACGCTCTCGCTTCTAGATACTTTGGATCGCCATCATGCCAAATCGATCTGGTTTGTCAACGGCCATCAGCTAGCAACCAAGGATAAGGAAGGCCGCATGAAAATCATTCCTGAAAAGGCAAAGCTCCTGCAGGAAATACATAAACGCGGCCATTTGATTGGAAACCACGCATGGTCCCACGAAAACCTGCGCAAGCTTGCCCCTGAAAAGCAACGGGAGGAGCTCCTGAGTACCAATCAGATCATTGAGCAGATCATCGGGGAAAAGCCGAAATTTTTCCGCCCTCCATTTGGTGCTTACACGGAAACCATCCTCCAATTATGCCAAACAGAAGGCATGAGCTCGATCAATTGGTCCGTTGGCTCACTTGACTGGGAAGCCAGTGTGTATCGCAAGGACCAAGGCATCGCCAAACAGGTATTGTCGACGGTACACAAGGGCGGTAACATCCTGTTTCACGATCGGGTCTGGACTGCCCGCGAACTGGATAATATTTTGACCCAGCTCACGAATGAAGGTTATCAGTACGTCTTGCCTACCGAAGCGAAATAAGCTTCGGTTATTTTTTTCGATGCTGGTATTTGCGAATCTCTTCTTGCAGGAGAAACGCGCGAATCATGGTCCTGATTTTGAAGATAAGCACGATACTTATTACTACGATCATTGGCAACGTAAGTTTCATCACATGTAAAATAAAAAGGAAGAGGGCAAAACCAAAGAACACAAGATGCATACTCTTTTCCCAGGTTGGCAGACCGGAGCGAAACATGCTTCCCCGTCCATGTGTTACCAGCAAATAATACAGAATTCCGCAAGATAAAAGAAAATACAGAATCGAAAAGACGACGTGGAAGGGCTTGAACATCATCACGGAAACCAAATCGGAAAGCTGATGCTTGAAAATGAGTTGACTTGGGAATTTTTGCAAGGCCAGATCTCCAGTCAACCACACCACATACCCCAGGACAAGATTTCGCACAAACACATACATGACGTTTTGCCTCCTGCACCTTTGTCACCAATACCATGCACAGAATAAAAAAGAACGTCACTCCTTTTTTTATTTCGGAACGACGCTGCTACCAATATTATGCATGTGTATAGGGGTTCATGTAGGATTTCTTGCCTGCAAGCTCGAAAAGACGTTTATGGATCCAAATAGCCGCTTGCGCCCCATCTCCCATCGCAATGGTAGACATTTGCGAATGTGCTGCTACGTCCCCTACTGCCCAGATATTTGGATAACTCGTCTCTTTTGTGCGTCCATCGACCATGATATGCCCATTTGACAATCGGTTGAGCGGAAAAGAGTCCAAAAGACTCGTGTTCACCACCGCTCCTCGGAAAGCTACAAATCCTTTTCCTACAGCTATTTTATCCCCATTCTCTAATTGAATGGCTTGAAGCTGTCCCTTTTCCTGCTCGATACAGATGACTTTTTCTCTGATCACGGTAATATTCTCTTCCTTCAGCTGTTCGCTCAACTCGGCGTCCATTTCTTCTTTCGTATGATTGATCACCAGAAGTTCATCTGTATAATACTTGAGAATCAATGCCAGATGGGCAGCTTGCGGACCAGAGCCAATGACTGCCGTTTTTTGTGAAAGGACTTCGTAGCCGTCACAATCCGGGCATATGTACACACTCTCCCCCAAGCAATCACTCAATCCGGGAAGCAACGGAATTGCATCTGTAATGCCTGTTGCCAACAGCAAAGTGCGTCCTGCATAGGAGGTTGCCCCTTTTCGCGTCGTGATGCGGAAAATCCCTTCTTCATCCTGGCGAATCTCCGTTGCCCGATCCGCCAAAAACTCGACGCCCACTTGCTTCGCTTGGTGGGTCCCCATCATACGCAGGTATAATCCACTTACGCCTTCCGGAAACCCAAGGATATTCCGATAATTTTTCGCCAGACTTGACCTGCCTTTTCCATCGTCCACGACGAGCACATGCCTTCTGCTGCGTCCAAGCTGGATAGCGGCCTGCAGACCGGCAATTCCTCCGCCAACGATCACGGTATCATAAATCACACGGGCACCCCTCACCATCTCCAGTTTTTATCAGGATGCCCGAATCATCATTTCCTCATGATTACTTTTTTGGCACTGGGATCGACAAAACCGTCCCGGTCAACAACTGATCATCCTTTGTGAGCCCGTTATACCTGGCGATCGAGTCTACTCCTCGTGAATTTCCGTAATACTGCCGAGAAAGTTTGAACAACGTATCCCCTTGCTTGACAACATGGCGAACCACTTCCACTTGTGCATCTGCTGCAGGTTTTACGGTATGGTTGGCAGCAGGCTGCGATGTCTGGGCCGAAGCTGTTGGGGACACAGCCGCCGGTTGCTTAGCCTTTGTCTCAGCAGGTTGGGAAGCTTTGGATTCCGCTGGTTGTTCTTGACCGGGTTTAGACTTAGGCGTTCCTTGTCCCTCTGTGGCAGGTTGTTCCGATTTCACTGGTGATGTCTTTGTTTCAGGCGCTTTCGTTTCCGCCGCAGTGCTTAGCTGAGGATCTTGCTTCTCATGAGTTACCAACGGTTTCACCGCTGGCATAGCTGTCGAGTGATTTTCTATTACATTGACATTTGCTTCAGGCACATTCTGGCTTTTGACCATTTCCAGTAAAAACAGACCGATAAAGAGCGCCCCAAAAACTACAAGCCCCAGCTTAATCAAGGAATTGTAAGAGATTCTTTTCTGCTTTGAATGACGGAGCTTTCGCGAAAGCATTTGGCTTTGTCCATGAAGTTCTTCGGGAACACGGTGTTCCGCTTTCCGTTCTGTGCGTGATGACCGCATCGTTATTCGCTCCTTTCTGTTTGGCTTCCTCTACGTATATAGAGAGCCAGAAAAAAGTCTAACAGGCTATGGGCGATAATTGGCGCCGTCAGCCCATGACTATATTGAAACAACCACCCGAGCAGCAGGCTCGTTCCAAACACACTGCCCAAGAGGATCGGTTTACGCAGGTAACGCACATGAATCGCGGCAAACAGCAGGCTCGTCCAACCATTCCCCAGCAATGGCTGCATAACACCGCGAAAGAGCCACTCCTCACTCAATCCTACGTATAAGCAGAGCAAAAAAGTCGACGGTACAGATAATCCTGTAAACATTTTTCGACTTAACTCCCCATCATCCTGCCAATGCGCTGGAAGAAAATGCTCCAAGCCAATACTGAGAAGCGCGATGATGATCGCGATCCCGACTGCAGCGAGTACAGCCCCCCCATCTGCTAACCGAAAATATTCCCACGTACGCACCCAGCCTGCCTGCCAAAGCGTTCCAATGAAGCCCAACAAGAGTAAAAAAGATTGTGTAGCCAGAAGGTTCAGCCGTAAAGAGCTGGCATCCAATCGGGAAAGAGGATCACTCAATCGTCGTCGCCTCCTTTTCATTTCGGACAGGCAACAAACGACGCAACGCCTCTAGTAAATCCCAGCGATCCGGTTCCCCTTGTTTCGGAGTGAATGGTTGTCGTTCGTAAAAGGAACGATCGATCCCGCAGCGAGAGCAGCATTGCTTGGTGTTTTCCGTAACCCGCTGCCCCTCAAAATAATAAGAAAGCGCTTGTCGCAAGCAACCCTTTTCCTGCAGCCATGATTTCATTTGCTGAAGCTTGTTTCTGCGTGTCCGTTTTAACTCTTCCATCGTCCGGCCGATCTGCATAGCTGCTGCAGGAACATCATGTTCTCCGAGTTGATAATGATACTGATCCTTCGTTTTGACAAGACGGGAGATGAGCCCAATCTGTTCCGCATAGAAAAAAAGCATGTCCAAGCTTTCATCCGGTAAACCTGCCATCGCGGCAAGGTCCAGCGAGGAAATCTGCCCGGGATGAGTGGCAAGCAATTGTACAAAACGGGTAATTTCCTCGATTACAGGATACTCGTTGGTCAACATGTATTGATGGATCCCAGCGTCTTCAGGATTCAAGTACAGTCCTGCATATCCCGGTTTTCCATCCCGCCCAATTCTTCCGACCTCCTGTGCGTATTCTTCCAGTGACCCCGGGAAGTGGTAATGGAGCACATAGCGGATGTCCGGCTTGTCAATTCCCATGCCGAATGCATTTGTTGCAAAAATAACGTCAAGCTCGCCCGATAAGAACTGCTCTTGGATCAGCACTCGCTCCATCGCGGACATCCCCGCATGATAAGCCTGTGCCCGGAGCACGCCTTCTTCCATGCAGGCGAATGCCAGCTGTTCAACGGTTTGCCTCGTCCGGCCATAGACAATCCCCGGTCCTTGCAACGCTTTCACTGCTTCAAGCACATGTTCTCTCTTTTCCGCCTCACCGGATACCTCGATTAAATCGAACGCAATATTGGGGCGATTGACCGTTTGTGCGATCACGTTTTCCTCGTCAATTTCAAATAAGCGGCATATCTCCGTCCGCACATGCTGTGTCGCTGTAGCGGTAACCGCCAGCACCGGGGGATTCCCCAACTGTTGAACCACGTCAGGCAGCCTCATATAATCTACACGGAAGTCATGACCCCATTGAGAAATACAGTGTGCCTCATCAATGGCAAACAGTGACACTCCCCGACGTTTTAAACGCTGCAAAATGGAAGCTTGTTGCAATTTTTCCGGTGAAATGTATAACAGTCGATATCGCCCCTGATCAATCTCGTTTAACAATTTTCTCGTTTCCGCAGGATCAAGCGCACTGTTTAAATACGCCGCTGAAATGGTTCGGCTCTGTCGGATGCGATGGACTTGGTCGACCATTAATGAAATCAATGGGGAAACAACCACGGTAATACCGGGTAACAGCAGGGCTGGAAGCTGATATGTAATCGACTTTCCCCCTCCTGTCGCCAAGATACCCAGCACATTTTTCCCTTCCATGATTTTTTGCACGATCTCCTTCTGTCCCTCGCGAAATACCGAATAGCCAAAATGGTTGGAAAGCAGCTGCTCCCACTTGTCCAAGCTCATGATTTTGCCTCCCCGATCGCCAAAGCTAGTCTGATTTGCAAATAGGAGTACTGATCGTGCAAAGCCTCTTTGATTACCCTGAGCCTGCGTGTATTGAGTTTCGCACTTGTCTCAAGAATCTGCTGTCTTGCCTCATTTGTAAGGTAGCTGGAAGCATCCCACACCGGATCATGCAATGCTATATCCACAAGATGATCTTCCACGGTATTGCGGGTAATCCCGCGTATTTGGGCGATTTTCTCTATGGGAACCTGCCGTTGCAACAAACGATACGTTTCCTGTGCGCTGCTGCTCATCTGCAACGCTCCGCTTTGTTCTTCTGGCAATAGTGAAGCAAGCAGCGGAAAGTCGGCAGGGTTTTCTTTTAGCTGTATCATGACATTCGCGACCCCCCACCTCCACTTTATTCGAATAAAGGATGGGGGCAGCTTTTCTTGATAAGCCAATTGCTGCATCGTCAAAGCAGTCTGTTGGGATCCGGAAAATTGTTTGACCAAAAGAGATTGAATGTTCGGCGGAAGAACGTCCAAAGCCTTGTAGAGCTCCGCAAACAAACCTTCCAGCCAACGCTTGCGGGCTCCCGGATTATGCAGTTGCAGCTTGACGAACGACTGGATATGGCGGTCATGAACCACCGGATAAAACGAAGGATTTTCCATCAGAAGGTATGATACAGTTTGTACCATCAAATGCAGACGCAGCCAAAACGCTGTCAAATGCCCGTTCAACCATGGATGTTCATGAAAGAGCCCAAACCATTGATTGACCTCGTATGCTGTCCTTCCTTGTCGTGCGACTTCTTCTCCTTTGGTCGTCAGGACAAAGGTTGTTTTATTCCGATCCAAATCCATTTCTCGGATATAGTCTTGTCCGAGCAGTTGTTGCAAAATCTCTCCCCATTGCTCTCTCAAAAGATGAGGAAACAACCGATAATACGGGTAGAGACGAAAAAGGTGTACGTCCTGTAAAGTCTGATTGGCCCTCCGGCCGCGCAATATGTGATAAAAAGCTTGCAGGGTTCGCTCTTTGGCCAATGATTTCATGCCGTTTAACGCGATGATTTGTACAAAAAGGTTTTCCTGTTCACTAATTCTTTCCATGGCCACTCCTTTTTTGTTCACGACAAGAAAACTTTACGCTATACTTTTTTAGTGAATCAGAAAGCGAGACTTTCCGATTTATCTCATTCAACAAAGCTTCGCCCAAAACGTGCGCGGCAAAGTTTTTCTAATGATTTCGATTCTATGAAAATTTTGGAGGCTCATATGGCAACACGACTAAAAAAATCGGAATTCATCGTCACTTACAGTATCATCATATCACTTGCCTGCTTCATTGGCGGATTTTTTTTGGGAGCAGGTTATATGAAAAATAGTTATGAACAAGCAAAAATGGCTGCCGCCGAAGCGGAAAAAGAAGCAGCAAAAAAGGAACAATTGCTAAAAGAGCAGAAACTATATAAAGAGCAAGATTTCGTTCAATATTACTACAGTGTATTAGTCCCCGTGAACACGTTAAAAGAAAAACATTTCACCATAATGGCCGGGATGCAAGGCATGCCTGCCGATGAACGTGAAGATGGATTGAAAGAACTGGAAAAGCTGGCAAAGCAAAGTCTCAAGGAGATCCAAGACGCCAAAGTTCCCGCTTCTTCTCCTCTGCTTGGACAAGCCAAAACAGCGTATGAACAAAGCATGCGGGCTTATTTGGATGGTATTGAAGCTTTGCGATCCGCTCAGAATAGTAATGTACTCACCCTTGATCAGGTACATGGCACGCAACTCATGCAGCCATTTACCAGCAGCTGGTTACATGCACAGGTTGAACTATACAAAGCAATCGCTACATGGGAATCCGCTTATGTCACTAAAAAAGCTCTTCCTTCGATATTGCCAGAACATGTAAACTTGGAGACCTGGAAAGCATATCCATTTCATTACCGGAACTATCTCGCTGCGGAATACCTGACAAAAAAGAACATGTTCGAAGATTTTGCTCCACAGGATCTGACTGCGAGAATTGATTCCCTTTTGCAGTCCGAACAAGCAAAAACCCTCGGCATCAAAGACATTCAAACGGCTGTTGATGTGCTTCAGGCTACGGATGCAGTGCGTGAGGGTGATTTCAAAAAGTTCCAAACCAAGCTCTATCAAGGTGTAAAAATGCCAGAAATGCCGATCTTCGAAGAATAGTTCATTTTTAGATGTGATTCATTCTTGAAATCTGTCCGCACAAGGAATAAAATGAGAGTGAACACTGGACGTACCGTCGTGACGTGGGAGGT
>DASQNU010000282.1:0-13622 GCA_035644815.1 Bathyarchaeia archaeon
TGCTACGTCGGCTTTGAGCTGTTCATTCGTCCTTTGCTGTACAAGATGACAGGAAAGCCACATTACGAACCGCGTCCCATGCAGGCTGTCCTTGCCAGTGATTATCTCAAGCCATGTCCCTACCCGCGGTATTTGCGCGGAAAGCTGTCTACCGTGGGGAGCACGCTATGTGCACATCCAGACGCGCTGGACAAATCTGCACCTTTATCGAGTCTGAAGGATACGGAATGTCTCATTGTGATCCCTGCGGGGGGAAGAGGCTTGCAGGCGAATGAGACGGTTACGGTAATCCCTACAGGGTGGTTTTCATGAGTGGAGGAAGCGGTATGGACGATGTGCATCGTGTGACCGTCATCCAATTTGTCGGGTATTCCAATTCCGGAAAAACGACCATGCTGGCCAGGGTGATTCCGCTGTTGCGGGCAAACGGCTTGCGCATCGGTGTGATCAAGCATGACGGACATGATTTTGAGATGGACCATGAAGGGAAGGATACATGGAAGTATCGGGAAGCAGGCGCAGATATCGTCGCCATTCAGTCAGCTTCGAAAACAGCGTGGATCGAACAGCAGTCTGTTCCGTTGGACAAGCTGGTGAAGCGGATGGTGGAAGCGGGCGCACAGCTGGTGATGGTGGAAGGGTTCAAGCGGGAGCATTACCCTAAGCTGGTCTTTCTGCGCCGCCCGGAGGATCACGAATTGTTGGGACAGGTAACGGACGTAATCGCGACGGTTACGTGGGATTCGGCAGGACGGACGGATGAGCGATACAGACAATTTTCGATCGACGATGCTGCGGGGATTGCAGATTTTCTCATCCAACACTTGAAAAAACCTTGAGCGGCTGCTTTGGCAGATCAAGGTTTTTTTGTGTGTCAGAATTTTTTGGCAAAATACTCATTTCCTCACAAGAATGAGATATACTGAAAAGGTGATGGAAAAATCTGTATCCTGCCTAAGCAGGAGCACATGAAGAGGGGGAATCACATGAAAAAGCTGATTTGCCTGACTGCCGCATTCAGTCTCGCTGTCCCGCACCTGGCTGCATCCCACGCGCTGTCTACTGTTAGCGCTGCTGCAGAAGTACATGACTACACAAAGGAAACACAAGTCAACCAGTTCCGCCCTCACAGCGGTGATCGCGCGGAAATCGATGCCTTTTTCGCCGGATTAATCACCAAGCGCACGAATGCCTCAGAATTAGACAAGCTGCTTGCGCCAGATTCCACGGCCAAAGAAGAAATGAAAGCATATCTGGCGGGCTGGGCCCAATACAAAGACATGAAAATAGTAGAGACGAAGGTCGAAAAGCTGTATACAGCCAGCGATTACGATGCCTATTCGAAATTCCGGGCGATCGTGAAATGTAAATACCTTGGCTTTACCCATGACAACAAAGTAATCGAAAAGACCGATTACATAGGCTTGGCCAAGCTCGGCAAGGAGACAACCGACTGGAAGCTGTGGGGAGTGGTCTGGAAAGACTCCGGCATCGATGTTTCCGATGTGGAACTGTTTCAGCTGGAAAAACCACGCAAAGGCGAAGAGATCTGCGTCATGACAACCGAGGCGGGGGTCATCAAAATGCGTCTCTTCCCGGACAAGGCTCCAAAGACGGTCAAGAACTTCAAGGAGCTTGCCTTGCAAGGGCACTACAACGATGTTGCCTTTCATCGCGTAATCAACGACTTCATGATTCAAGGAGGCGCCTTGGATGGTTCCGGGGAGGAAGACTTCAGTATCTACGGCGGCTTTTTTGAGGATGAATTTAATCGGGATCTCTTCAATTTCCGCGGCGCACTGGCAATGGGAAATGCAGGCCCAAATACGAACGGCAATCAATTTTACATTGTGCAAAGTCCCAAAGTGGACCAAGAGTATCTCGATTTATCAGCCCTTCCCCTGAATGCAGAAGCCAAATACAAAGAAATTGGCGGCCGTGCGTATTTGGACAATCGCCATACGGTATTCGGACAGGTTTTTGAGGGAATGGAGGCCGTAGACAAAATTGCGGCCCAAAAAACAGATGAGAACGCCAAGCCGCTGCAAAACGCGATCAAAATCTTAAAGATCGAATTTGTCAAATACGAGTAACCGAGTAAACGCAAACAAGGAGTCTTCCCCGCACATAAGGGGCAGGCTCCTTTCTTCCGTTGATCGCCTGGAGAGTATCCTCCTACTGTTTTCTGCCTTGCACGTACTTCCCGTAGTCAGGAATGGCAATGCGATCAAACTCATTAACTAGTTTTCGCAAGTTGTCTGTGAGCAATGTTCCTGACATCGGCAGACCATGACCGGTGACCGCGGCGGCAGGCTGCAATTCTGCGAGTCTACGAACCGATTCCCAGGCCGCATCCCAATCCGGCGTAAAATAGCGCGGAGGCCCGCTGATTTCCGGCTCTTGTGCCAGCACCTTATAAAGCGACTCTTGTTTGACGGTCACAAATGCATCGCCTACAAGGAGGGTACGGTCCCCATCCCGAAAAAATGAGACATGCCCCGGTGTATGTCCAGGCGTATGAATCCAGCGGAATCCCGGCATGTACGGAACAGACCCGTCATCAGGGAGAGGCTGTACGTGAGAGCCCAAATCGATCGGTTCATTCGGAAACAGCATCGACAGCTTGGCGACCATTCCTCCTTCTACGGTCGGATCCGGCTCCGGATAGCTCATCTGCCCTGTCAAAAAAGGCAACTCCAGCTCGTGTGCATACACGGGAATCCCCCAATAGTTCACCAGCTCGATAATAGCCCCGACATGATCGAAATGGCCGTGAGTTAACAGGATGGCACGAGGACGGCGATCTGCACCAAACCGTTTCTCGGTAACAGCGATGATCTCGTCTGCAGATTCAGGCATTCCCGCGTCAACCAGGACAAAGTCATTCGACTCAGGGGCTCCGACCAGGCAGATGTTGACGATCTGGATGGTATGGCAATATACATCCGGCTGAACCTCCACGCCCAGACCGCTTCCGATGGAGGTTGCCGGGATGTAGTTGTAATCACTCCCGTAAGACATCTCGTTTTCGATATTCATGGATAGACGCTCCTTGTGAATGAATGTGGCTGCCACAAGATTATCGTTCCATAAATCATCGCCAACTATTAACCATGTATGGATGTTGCTATACTACACGATGCCAATTTCTTGATCAGTCAAGTAGCACTGTGGATCGGAAGACCAGTAGTTGCCATCATATCCAAACGCGCGTGGACGGAAATTTCCATTGCAAGCCTCAAAGTATTGGCACTTCGCACAGCGGCCGCTAATCAGCTCTTTGCGGTTGCGCAGCCCGGCCAGCACCGGGTGAGAGCCGCCCCAAATATCCGCAAAGCTCTGTTCGCGCAAATTGCCGAGGGCGATATGCTGGCTGAACTGATCGGGATGGATGAAGCCTTTATGGTCGATGTTGCAAATGGCAATGCCGGAGCGATTGCCGCCATTGCGCAGCAGCTTCTGATAGATTCGTTCCGCGAGTTCAGGCTGTTCTCCTCGCATTTTCAGGTACAGATAAATTCCGTCGGCGTGGTTATCGACGGTCAGGATTTCACGTGCGGAGCCATTGGCTGCGAAGCGCTGGATGGCATCGACGATCAGATCGACCGCTTCCCTGCTTTGCTCATGGGTAATATCATCCTCGACTGCGCCGCGCCCCGCATAGACAAGATGATAGAAGCAGGCCCGCGGGATATTTTCCTCCTCCATCAATTGCAGGATTTCCGGGAGAGAATCAATATTGTGCTTATTCATGGTAAAGCGCAGCCCCACTTTTTGTCCCTCGGCCAGACAATTGCGAATCCCCCGCAATGCAGCCTCAAAAGCGCCTTCCTTGCGACGGAAGCGATCGTGAATCGCTCCGATCCCGTCCAGACTGATGCCGACGTAGCTCACTCCGAGCTGTTTCAGCTGCTTCGCTTTTTCGAAGGTGATCAATGTACCGTTCGTAGAAAAAGTCACTCGGATGCCGTGACGGATGGCTCGTTCAGCAAGCAGCATGATATCGGGGCGAATCAGCGGCTCTCCCCCGGAAAACAGGATCACTGGCACTCTCGCCAAAGCGAGCTGATCGATCACGCCCATCGCTTCCGCCGTAGATAGCTCGCCATCGTATGCCTTCGCCTCGGAACTGGAATAGCAGTGCAGACAGTTCAGATTGCAGGTCCGCGTGACGTTCCAGACGACAACCGGTCCATGGTTGGCGTGGGTCCCCATTCGCTGCCCTTTGGCCTCTTCGGAATAACGCAGTTTGTCGCCAAAAGTGGCGGTTGTTTCTAGCAGGCTTGATAAGCCGATCATCGCAATTCCTCCTTGCTCATGCGTTCGTTTCCAATTGTTTCCCTTGGTCACGTTCATTCTAACAATCCACATCTCATGACTGTGTGATCTTGTTCACATCGTCCGTTTCATGAATCGACTACGATGGAAGTGCAGTTGAAGGGGGGAACAACATGGCTTTGAAGCCAACAGAGGATGAAACATGGTTTCCGCAGTTGTTTATTACCGAACATGAGCAACTTCAGTCATATATGGAAAAATTGAAGCGTCTGGCATACCAGAGCAAGCAATGGGATGAACAGATGAGTGAAGAAATCGGAGTCATGGTGAAGAAGATCTTGAGCAAACTGCAGGAGCATCATGAGCGGGAGGAAGCATTTCTTTACTCTGCCATGCAGGATGTGCTTGGGAACTCTGCCCAGCCCATTCTGATGATGAAGCAGGAGCATGATCTGTTGATGAACCAGTTACGCCAGCTTTACGAGGAGATCCGCACCTGCGGCGGCCATGAGCAGGAAGCGGAGGAGTTGAAATCCGTAGCGACCTCATTGATTCGGCAATGGCATGATCATTCGCAAAAAGAAGAGATGCTGCTTTATCCGATGGCCAATCAGCTTTTAACGGTTGAACAAAAAAGAACGTCCATGGAAGCGATGAAGGGACAGCAGAACGGCGAAAAAAGCAGGCAACCGGCGATGAGCGCCTTTGCGGAAAATCCGTTTATCGTCATCTGGGAAGTTACCCGTGCTTGTGCCTTGAACTGTTTGCATTGCCGTGCAGTTGCGCAGCCCCATCGCGATCCGCGTGAGCTGTCGACAGAGGAAGGAAAGCGGCTGATCGACCAGATCTACGAGATGGACAATCCGCTGCTAGTGTTTACCGGTGGAGATCCACTGATGCGCTCCGATCTGTTTGACCTGATTCAATATGCTGTCGGGAAAGGCATGCGAGTCTCGATGACCCCAAGCGCCACTCCGCGTGTTACCGAGCAGGCGATTGTGCGGGCGAAGGAAGCGGGCCTTGCGCGTTGGGCATTCAGTGTGGATGGGCCGAATGCAGAGGTGCATGACCGTTTTCGCGGAACCCGCGGCTCCTACGATTTGACCGTAAAGGCGTTGTCTTTGCTGAAGAAGCATGGACTGCCGATCCAGATCAATTCGACCGTGTCCCGTTATAACGTCGATTTGCTGGAGGAAATGGCAGAGCTCGTGGAAAGCTGGGGAGCTGTTCTTTGGAGTGTCTTCTTTCTCGTCCCTACCGGCAGAGGTCAAGCGGAAGATATGATAACGGCCCAGGAGCATGAGCAGGTATTTGAATGGTTAGCCGAAAAAAGCAGCAAGGTGTCATACGGGATTAAAACAACTGCAGCACCTGCGTACCGACGAGTGCTGCTAACGAAACGGAAAAAAATCGAAGCGAGTCCGGGAGGAGCCTTCAAACGTCCAGATACAATCGGTCGTTCCCAACAAGGCGTGACAGACGGAAAAGGATTTGTGTTTATCTCGCATATTGGGGATGTTTCCCCGAGTGGGTTTCTGCCGCTGTCTTGCGGAAATGTCCGCGAGCTTCCGCTTGCCCGGATCTATCGGGAGTCGCCTGTTTTCTTGCAGATACGCAATCCGGACTTGCTGAAAGGAAAATGCGGCGTCTGCCCCTATCGGGAGACTTGCGGTGGTTCCCGCGCCAGAGCCTATGGCATGACTGGCGATTATTTGGAGAGTGATCCTTCTTGTGCGTACATACCTCCGGGCTGGACGACGAAAGAGGGGGAGCTTGTATGCAACAAGCCATAAAAAAAGAAAAGCCAACCTTGATCATCCCGCGTGAGCATGGCGTTTGGGCGATGTTTGGGGCCCCGTTTTTGCTGGGAGCCATGCTCTCAGATGCCAATTTGCTGCATCTGTTGGCAGGGATCGGTCTATTGGCTGGCTATATCGTGATTAACGCCTTGTTCGAGTTTTTACGAAGACGAAAAAACAGCAGCAGTGTGCGTCGTACGGTACTGCTGTTTGGAGGAATCGCGGCAGTCTGCCTGGCCTACCCGATGTCTACCCGTTTGGATGCCTTTTGGACGATGCTGATCATGGCCTCCTTGCTGATTGTATCTGTATGGTCTATCCGGCATAAATTGGAACGCCACTTCCTGAATGACTTGATCGGCATTATCGGATTGACCATGCTGCTTCCAATCGCATCAGGTTTGGGGCAGGGTGCTCCCATCCGTGAGATCGCCGCTGCGATGATGCTGAACATCTTGTATTTCACCGGAAGCGTTTTTTTCGTCAAAGCGATGTTTCGGGAACGCAGCAACCTGCGCTTTCATTTTATCGGGATCATGTACCACTTGCTGTTGCTGGTGCTGCCCCTTGTTGTACAGATGTCTGCGCTCGTGTCACTGATGTTTCTGCCAGGGTTGGTCAAGATGACAGTAGCGCTAAAAGGCGAAAGGTTATTGCCTAAAACCGTAGGCATCATCGAGATTCTCAATGTCATCTGGTTTCTAGCTTGGAATGGCTGGATTTACCGCTGAGTCTTACTTTTTCATTTGCTGCAGAAAGCTATTGGTATTCAAACCGGTGCGACGTAGCTTGGCAATCACCTGAACCTTGACTTGGGCCCGCGCAAATTCCTCGTCCCAGTGTTCTTTGACCTTGTTATAATACTTCGGATCGGAAATATGCATTTTCTCGCCAAAGCCGAATATATCGGCACTGTATTTTTTTTGTATGGTCGAAATAGCGGATGCGACCTCTTTTCTGATGTAATCCGCTGTCAAGGTCTCAAATTTCATGGTCGTCTCCACCTTCTCGATATCATCCAGGCAATGAGAGCCATCCAGACGGGTTTCCACTTTGATCCCTACTTTAATGACGGGCTTGCCTTTTTCGGTGGTAACTTCCACATTGGTGTTGGAATTATAGACACGCATATTGAGAAACTTATTTTTCTGGCAAGGTACCGATAGAGAGGTTTGACGGAGCTGGTCTTGGGTCCACAAGTAGACCCGGGAGAATTGGAGAGGCAGGATACCCGACATTTTCTCCCCCTTGAAGACGGCAAGTCCCTTTACCTCCACGATTGCATCGGGGGTTGGTTTTTGCATGTTGTCAGCGGACGCCCCCTTTTCCTTTGAGCCACGAATGCTGACCACTGCTGCTACCGGCTGACGACCCTTGGAAACAATCGCATTCACGAATTCTCTCAGGCGAATATTAGGGTCGCCTCCCCAATCTTTCAGCAACGTCCCCATCTGGATATGGATTTTGGCAGTAGAGATTTTTTGCAGTGGATAGAGTATCCGCAAAACATCGACTGCCTGACAATCCGTGGCGATGACGAGGTTAAAGTCGTTGCGGATTTCCCGATCACGTTCCATGAAGTCAAGAAACTCCAGTGTCCCGGCGCGGGCGATTTGATCGGATATGACGACCGTGCGCATATGGGAGAAAATAGCCTTGCGGGAGAATCCGATGTTCGTTTTATGCGCAAGCTCGGCAATGGTGTTTCCTTCTAGGCCAAATACGATAGAAGGAGTTCCCTGCCCCCTTGTTTGGGGGTTAAGCTCTGCAGCATTGACACCTTCCAGACTTAAACGATACTTGGCATTTTTCCCTTTATCAATCGCCATCCCTGTGATAAGAGAAATTTCATTCAATTCCTCCCGATCCCAACATCCGGCAAGCAGTAGGGAAGAAAAGGAGAGCAGAATCAACCAGATCGTCAGCTGCTTCATGACGGGCTCCCATCTGGGGGAGGGGAGGGAGATTCCGCCCGTGGCTGCTTGATCAAGTCTTGCGTATGCAAATAGAATGGCCGTTTCTTCATGGCCCACATCGGTGCCCGGATAAAGACATCATTCTGATCGCCCAGAATCCAGGGAGCCAAAGGCGACAGATAAGGAATGCCAAAAGAGCGCAAACTGCACAGGTGGCCAACCATAATCATCAAGCCAAGTATGACGCCGTAAAGGCCTAAAAACGCGCCAAGCACGATCATCGTAAAACGGAGCAGCCGCGACGACATGGAAAAAGCATAGACCGGACTGACAAAGCTGGAGATAGCCGTAAGCGCCACGATAATCACCATGATGTTGGAGATGATCCCTGCCTCCACTGCGGCTTGACCAATGACAAGACCCCCGACGATTGATACCGTCATACCGACCGCTCGGGGCATCCGTATGCCCGCCTCGCGGAGGATTTCAAAGGTGAGCTCCATGAGCAAGGCTTCCACAACGGTTGGAAACGGTATTCCTTCGCGCTGGGCCATAATGCTGATTAAAAGCTGGGTCGGCAGTAGCTCATGATGATAGGTGATGACAGAAACATAAGTGGCCGGCAAGAGCAACGAAATCATGAATGCCACATAGCGAACGAGGCGAATAAAGGAAGCCATCATATACGGCTGATAATAATCTTCGGAAACCTGAAAAAAATCACTGAAAGTCGTAGGCAATATCAAGACAAAGGGACTGCCTTCCGCGATGATCGCCACTTTTCCGGTTATCAGATTGGCGGCGGTGCTGTCGGGTCGCTCCGTATTGAAGATGAGCGGAAAAGGGGTCAGTGTCTTGTCCGTAATAAATTCCTCGATAATTCCTGTATCAAAGATCGCGTTGGTTTGCATGTTATTCAGACGAGTCCGTGTTTCTTGCAGGATACCGGGGTTGATAATTCCTTCAATATAGGCCAGGTAGACTGGCGTTCTGGTTTCGGTACCCAATGTGTACGATTCAAAGCGAAGCGCAGGGTTCAAAATGCGGCGCCGTATCAAACTGATGTTTGTTTCAGCAGATTCGGTAAACCCGTCCTTTGGTCCTTTTACAATCGTCTGTGTGGTCGGCTCGTCTATCGAGCGGTAGGTAGATCCTTGAATCTTGAGAGCCAAAGCATTTCCGGAACTTTCCACGAACAATGCTGCATAGCCCGAGAGCAGCAGCTGAATAACGTCTTGCCACTTTTGCGAAAGCTTGTATTCGATTCCGCGCAGCATGGTCTTGCAATACGTTTCCAGGTTTTGTTCGTATTCCGGCATCTCTTTGGAAAAGGCAAGCGGAGTGATAATCTTTTCGGCAATCAGCTTCGAATCGGTCAGAGAAGTAAGAAACACGAGGAGAGCCGGTTGGTTCCCGAACATGATTTTGCTGGTAGCCAGATCAACCGTGCTGCCAAATGTTTGCGATAATTGTTCCATGCACTCATCGATCCCGGAAGGAATGTTTTGCTGCTGTTTTGTTTGGGAAGAAAGCGAACCGGCCACAGTCTTCTTCACTTCTTTTTTCTTGCGATGAAACCATTCAGCCGGATTGACCATGCGTACCCCCTCCTTTTTTCTTCTGACGTCTATGCTTCCAGATGAGCACGATTGTCAAGAGCAGCGGAAGCCCTTGCTGATAAGGAAGATCCCACAAGATCTGGTTGATTGTACCAATTTCCTTTTTATATTCTGCGTAGTTTGCCGCCAGAAATACAGATAACATCGACACAAGCATGGCAATCGGTATGGAGAAGCGGCGGTACGGGATCCGCGTAAGGTGTTCCAACCCTTTTAGGGCGGCCAACAGGTAGATGCTGGCTTTCACAAAGACGCCAAGCAACAGCACGAATACCACGAGGGCATCCAAACGTTCGATAAAATTGGCGATGGCTATGTTACGAATCGCACTGATAAAAGGAAAAGCGGCCCGTTCCGATTGTTCGACACCTAGGACGGAAATGCGAAGCGCGGTCAGGCCAGATAATAAGATTCCGGAACACATAACGGCCCAGGCTGCCACTTTTTTCGTATGAATGAAGCCGACCGTAACAGGGAGAATGAGCATGAAAGGAATGGTTTCTCCCATTGGAAATGTCGTAAGTGCCGGATATGCCGTAGTTAAAACGGGAAGAATCCCATTTTCCAAAACCGGACGCAGTTGTTCTAGTTGAATGGAACCATTGATGCCAAGGAAAAGAACCATCAGAAATAGAAAGAAAAAGGCGTAAGGGATAAATATCTCAACAGAACGGGCAGTTACCTCGATGCCCATATAAGCAAAGTAGGCAAGCACCAAGGTGAAGGTTAGGACAATGACTTCGATTGGTGTGTTGGGGAACACGATCACAACAATCAACTCGCCAAAGTCGCGAATGACAAACGCCATGCTGTGTAAAAAGTAGCTGACATAGAGAAAGCTGAAAAACATTCCAAGTTTCCTGCCACAGGCGATCCCCATCAGTTGGTACAGATCTTTCCCTGGGTATAGAAAGAGGAGATAAAGGTACCAACGGATGATTACGATCCCCATTACCGTTGCAAAGATGAAAGCGATCCATGCATCTTGCTTGGCTTCCTTCCCTAACCCTACTATCATGGCGGTGCCCAGCTGATAACTGACGATGAGCAGAAAAAGCTGTGTTAATGTAATTTTTTCGGTCAACGCTTGCATTCATTTGTCCCCCGTATCAAGCTGGTTCACCATCAAGATTGTCTGCCGCTTTTTTTTCTGCGTATGTCAATCACGACGGCTGCAGCCAATCCACTTGCATAACCAATGAGTAAAAAATATTTGCCAGAGCTGATATCGATATCGAACAGGAGCCGGATGGCGTCCATCAATGTTCTGCCATAGAGAACCATGTCAAGCAAGGTATAAAAACCTACCAGATAGAAAGTGACAAGAAGCACCAAAAGGGTTACCATATGTTCCCACCTACCTTCCCCATATCCTCCTAGTATCGGTAACAGCGATACGCTTTCATACAAGCCCGTCATGTGCATTTGTTCACCAATCTGTTGAGAACGCCTAGTTTCTTTGTGCTATACTGAATGGTGAGTTTTGGATATACTGCGTTGCTTAAGCGAACGCATGAGATAATGGTGAAAAAAGGAGTGTACACAGATGGCAGAAAATGAAGCATTGCTCACGCTGGAAGGCTGGTTTTCCTACCATGATTTCCGTAAATTGGATTGGGAGAAATGGAAGGCAGCTTCTCCGCAGGAACGTCAAAGCGCGATCGATGAATTACAGAGCCTCGTGGCAAGCTGGGAGCAGAGTGAAGGAGCGGAAACAGGAAGCACGGCAGTCTATGCGATGCTGGGACATAAAGCGGACTTCGGATTCATGTTCCTGCGTCCGACCATGCAGGAGCTGCAGGACATCAAAACGGCGTTTAACAAAACGCGTTTCGCAGACTTCACCGTCTCCGACTATTCATACATATCGGTTGTCGAATTGAGCAACTACGTCAACAATCCTGGAGAAGATCCAAAAGCGAATCCGCATGTGCGTGAACGTCTCTATCCGATTTTGCCGAAATGGCAGCACTTCTGCTTCTATCCGATGAACAAAAAGCGTTCCGGTGAGGACAACTGGTATGTGATGACGATGGAGCAGCGAAGAGAGCTGATGAAGGCCCATGGCATGACTGGCCGCAAATATGCCGGTAAGGTCAAACAAATCATCGGCGGCTCCGTAGGCTATGATGATTGGGAGTGGGGCGTAACCCTGTTTGCCAACGATCCGCTGGAACTGAAGCATATCGTGTATGAAATGCGTTTTGATGAAGTCAGCGCACGCTATGGAGAGTTTGGCAACTTCCTGGTGGGTAACCTGTTGACCAAAGAAACGATCACAAGTCTTTTGCGAGTATAAGGAAATAGACAAAGGGGAGTCCGGTTAAAAAATTGACCGGACTCTTTTTCCTGTTTCAACCGGGTTAAACATTGTTATAATGGGAAAGGTTATCCGGATGCTAGAGATGCGCCGGTGGCCGAAATGCTTGGTGAAAGAGGTCAACCTTGATGAGTAGAAAGCAAGTGGGCATTCCATTAAACAGTCCGTATCGACGCATTTTTGAGTATGCGTTGCTAGTGTTGGGCACGCTGATTTTGGCCCTTAGCTTCAACTTGTTTTTAAATCCCAATCAGATTGCTTCGGGGGGCGTATCCGGACTATCTACGATCATTTATAATTTGACGGGCATATCGCCAGCGTTGACGCAATGGGCATTAAATGTTCCTTTGTTTTTCCTGGGGCTATGGCTGCTGGATCGGCACTACAGCCTGAAAGCGGCAGTCGGGTCCATCCTGCTGCCATTAGCGGTGATGCTGACCAGCCATTTGCCAGCGCTTACGACCAATACGCTCTTGGCGAGTATTTATGGCGGAATTGGAGTTGGCTTGGGGATCGGTCTCGTATTTCGCGGAAGAGGCTCGACGGGAGGCTTTTCCATCGCGTCGCAGATCCTGCATAAATACAGCGGCTTAAGCCTCGGGGTAAGCGTAGCCGTTTTTGACGGCCTGGTCATTCTGTTGGCGGGCATCATTTTTTCACCGGAAAAAGCGCTTTATGCGCTGATTGGTCTTTTCGTGACGAGCAAAACGATTGATATTGTGCAGATGGGGCTGGTTACTTCCAAAGTGGCTTATGTGATCTCATCGTCTACGGACCGCTTGCGCGAGGCGATTTTGTACGATCTGGATCGCGGGCTGACGCTTCTGAATGGGGAAGGTGGCTACACCGGGGATGACCGCAGCGTATTAATGGTGGTCGTCAGCCAGAGTGAGGTCAGCAAGCTGAAGGTACTGGTTCGTTCGGTTGATCCTGATGCCTTTATTATTTTGACCGATGCAAGCGAGGTAGTGGGGAACGGTTTTCGGAGTGGATGAGCGAAAGGGGCTGCGGTGGGGAGAAGCATACTGTCGGTGCACTTTTAGATCTTTTATCCGTTTGACGTTATGCAAACGCCGCGTAAGGAAGGGAAGAGAGGGTCGGGCGGGAGTCTTTGTCACACCTGCAAAGGTGGAGCTGCCAAAAACGGGACACGCTTGTCGCGCAACCTCATCGGTTGAATAGGCTTCTTGAAACCTTTTGCGCGACGTACCGTTTTTGGAAGTGGAACCGGACAGTCTCCACTCCCTTGCGGGTGTGGCAAGAACGCAGCTCCGCACTCTCTTCCCTTCCCCACCACTATGTATGCACAATTCGTTTTGGATGAAAATAGGCTCCGCCAAAAAGCTGGCGGAGCCCATGTTTTTACTGCTCATTATCGGACCACAAGTACAGGACATTTTGCATGATGCAAAACTTTTCCGCTGACGCTGCCCAAGAAGACGGAGGATACCAAGCCGTGCCCTTGACTACCGAGCACAATCAGATCGTATCCGTCAGCTTCTGCTTTTGCGCAAATCACTTCAGAAGGATTCCCGACTTCCGTCAAGTAAGTGACTCTGCTTTTATCCGGGAATCGCTGCCAAGCGGAGTAGGCAGGTGTTTCTTCTGCGGCCGAGATGAACACCTCTTGGTAGGCACCGGTAGCATAAGCGGTACCAACGGTTAATGCACTCATCGGCTGCTGAACAAA
>DASQNU010000283.1:0-2945 GCA_035644815.1 Bathyarchaeia archaeon
CTTTCCGATAATACCTCTTCCTCCGCTGGCATGACCCAGTTCAGGTTCTACGGTTAGTAACACATTCGTTACAATCTCAGCCGATTATGCTCGACTCCCGTTTGGTACTATGTATGAAACTTTACGCCTTTTACACTAACATGCCTTTCAAGCTTTGTAAATACATAATTTGCGCGTTATGCCAAAAGCTAAATGGCAGTCAGTAAAGCATCTAAACAATAGGAGGCCAGATACATGGGACTCATTCTACGTGACCAGCTCGAACCAATGGATGACGGATATGTGCTCGTGGTCTACCTGAATCCGCGTCAGACGGAATTTGCCCAGGAAGCGGGATTGTCCACCGAACAAGTACAGCCTGCCTTAGAAAATGAAATACAGCAATATGCACAAGTCAAATATCCCAATTTGAAAATACATTTGGCCAAGCTGATGTTTGGTTCCCTGCTGCTTGCCTCGATTCCGTTGGATACTCCGAAAGCAAGTGCGGCGGCTGCCCGTCCAACGGTAACCTATCAATGGCATGAGGTGCAAGCAGGTGAAAGCGCGTGGAGCATCAGTGTACGATATGGCATCCCGATGCATGAACTACTGCGTACCAACAAACTGCCGAATGAAGTCAAGCTGCAGCAAGGCCAAAAGCTGAAAATCCCGATCCACCATATCCCGATCAAGCCGACCAAAAGCGAAAAGCATGGAGAATATCTGGACTGGTGGACAGAAGCACAATATGTATTTCCCATTGGGAAAGTGGCCACTGTGACGGATGTCATGACCGGAAAAACCTTTCAAATCAAAAGAACGATTGGAGCCAATCACGCTGACTGCGAACCGTTAACTGCCAAAGATGCCGCGATCATGAAAGAAATCTGGGGAGGGCGCTACTCTTGGGCAGAACGAGCGATCATCATCCACGTTGACGGCAGAAAACTGGCCGCATCCATGGCTTCTGAGCCACACGGGATCGAATACATCACTGATAATAACTTTTCTGGTCATTTTGATATTCATTTTCCTGGAAGTACGCGCCATAAGGATGGATTAGTCAATGCGAAGCACCAAGCGCAAATCAAAGTCGCAGCTGGGCTTGCCTAAGCCTGGTTTCCTTTTCGTTCAGGAAAATAGTCTTTCTCCAGCTGGGCATATTCAAGCAGTGCCCGTTCCGCCCACTTGATCGATTGCTTCAGCGCACGTATTTCCTGATCCAAAGCCTGTTCCAAAGAAACCCGATATTCCGGCACCTGGCCCCGATACGCCCTCAGATGTGCGAGCATGACCATCACTTTTTCTTGATAGGAAAGCGCGCGGCGCTGATGAAAAAGCGGTACGTCTGTTTGCATCGGATTGTGGAGATCTCCTTGGTCCGGATGCTTAACAACTGCGAGAATTTTCAGCAATGCCTTCGGGGGTGTGACTTCCAGCACCTCTGCGATATATTCACCAGTTTTATAGGCGGCTACGACATGATCCCCGGGAGAAAAAGGTGATTGATTCATCTTTTGATCTACTCCTTTCAAGCTGGGTTCTTTTCTATTTTCGCAATGACAATTTGGCGGATCTGAGCGAGTAAGGTTTCCATTGGCAGGGCCGTAGTCCCTCCGCCTTGTGCCATCGCAGGTTGACCGCCACCTTTTCCATCAACCAAGTGAAGGGTTTCCTTCAACAACTCGTTCATTGCCAAGCTCACTTCCACTCCGCGTGCACAGACAATCTGTGCTTTGGCACCTAGGGAAACCAGTATCGCGATTCCCTTCGGCGCTTGTCCGACAATGAGTTGGGCAAGCTTCTGCAAGTCCGACATTGGACGTTCACTCAACGGAATCAACAGCAGCTGCAGCTCGTTCACGGATTCTGCCTGCCCGATCCACTCTTTCGCTTCCGTCTCCATCATTTTGCTCTGAAGTTCCTGGATGCTTTTTTCCAAATCCTTGCGTTCCGCAATCATTCGTGTCACGAACTCAGGCAGTTCCGCTTCCGTATGACTGGTCAAACGAGTAAGCTGTTGGACAATCCCTTGCTTGACACCAAGCTCATGGACTACACGCAGCCCGCAAACGAAGGAAACGCGGATATGGCCCTTGCTACGTTCCCATCCCAAGACTTGAATCGGTCCTGCTTCACCAGTACGAGCAGGATGCGTACCTCCGCACGGATTATAATCAAAATCCTCGACGATGACGATGCGGATATTTTCTGTTACCGTCGGCTGTTTGCGTAAAGGAAGGCGGGACAATTCTTCCGGCTCCATAAATGAAGCGGAGATCGGACGATTCTCGTAAGCCACCCGATTGGCGAGCGACACCGCAGCCTGAACCATGTCATCGGTCAGCTCCTGAATGTCAAGATCGATCGTGACACGCTCTTTCCCTAAATGAAAGCTAACCGTAGCAGCTTGAAAAAGTTCCTCGAAAGCAGCCGTCAGCAAATGCTGTCCGGTATGCTGCTGCATATGATCCAGACGACGATCCCAATCAATTTTTCCTACCACGTTGTTTTCTTCTGGTGACAGAGCGGAGCGTAGACGGTGACGAATCTGACCATCCACTTCTTCGACATCGATCACCTCGATATCATTGATCACACCTAAGTCGCAAGGTTGTCCGCCGCCTGTCGGATAGAAAGCAGTTTGATCAAGTATGACGTAAGGTGTACCGTCCGTCTCACTGCCGCGTTCCGTGACGGAAGCCGTAAATTCTTTCAGGTAAGGATCTTGGTAATAAAGTCTCTCTTTCATTTCGTCGTTCCTGCACTTTCTTTATATTTTTTGCTCACGCCCGCCACCTATTTTGCCGTATAATGTCAGTCAGGAGGTGTTAGGAAATGGAAAAGAAATACTTTTCGCTAGAGGAAGCAAACCAACTCCTACCGCTGGTCCAGAGTGAATTGGCTTACTTGCAAGAGCTGAAAAAACAGTTTTATCAAAAATATCACGAATTGCAAAGTGT
>DASQNU010000284.1:0-3780 GCA_035644815.1 Bathyarchaeia archaeon
CGTGCGAGTTGTGTACGATCATGCCGAGAATGTGGATGGGACGCGGCAAATCAAAGTTTTGCGCCGTACGCAGCGCAAGCACCATCGCATCCACTACACCATAGCAATACCCGCGGGGTGAGATTTTGATGACTTCCATTGAGCACCCCTCCTTTTTCTCCTATTATACCTTACAACTGAGCGGAACGCTTGATTTCATAGACTTTCAGATTATTGTAGACAATTCGCAGCAAAGGAGTCGACAGCTTGTTTTGCTCGGCATGCTTGAGCAAATATCCTTGCAGATGGTCTGCTTCTACGGAAAGGCCCTTTTCCATATCCCGCAGCATGGACGACTTCATCGCATACCCCTGCTTTGCATACGTCTCCATTTGTTTTTCTACAATATCGTCAGCAATCGGAGCACCGATCACCCGCATGACCTCGGCTACCTCTTCAGCCAGCTGGCGAATCAGAGGGAGGCCGTCTTCTGCTTCACGGATGGGGCCGATCGGTGATTTCATCAAGGTAGTCATACCGGAAAACGTAGTAATGAAGAGGTATTTATGCCACATTTCCCGTTGAATGTTTTCACTCAAACGAAAACGAGCATTCGCCTCGCTGAACAACTGCTCCAAAGCCTCTGTTCGGCTGGATCGTTTCCCTGCCCATTCCCCATAAAGCAGGTCATGTGTGGTGCTGGTCTGAACTACATCGCCCTCTTCATTTAGTGTGGTTTCGATGAAGCAAAGGCCACCCAGTACATGATCGGGACCAAACAGATCCTGCAAATGTGCGATATGCTGGATCCCGTTTAACAGCGGAATCACCAGTGTATCCTCGCCCACATAATCGCGGATGGATTCCACCGCATCAGCAAAATGGTATGCCTTCGTGGAGAGGAAAATGATATCAAAGGGTTCCTTTTCTTCTCCCGCAGTGATCAGCTTTGGCTGAAACTGATAATCGCCGTGTACGCTATGGATCTTCAACCCTCGCTCCGCCAATTGCTGACGTCTTTTCTCCCGTACGAGGAAGGTCACATCCACACCCTTTTCCACTAGCCTGCCACCAAAATAACCGCCAACCGCGCCTGCTCCCAGCACCAACACTTTCATCTCATTTTCCCCTCCCATTCATCTTATCCTGAACAGCCAATCCACTACTCCTATTGA
This sequence comes from Bathyarchaeia archaeon, assembly GCA_035644815.1. GTDB lineage: Bacteria > Bacillota > Bacilli > Brevibacillales > Brevibacillaceae > Brevibacillus_F. Next base: position 1,155 of record DASQNU010000284.1, read on the forward strand.
TATTTCAGTATAACCACGGATCATTCCCGCTCAGGCTTTTATTTTGCGTCTACCCCAACCGCCTCTTTGATATGCGCAAATCCGTCGCGCTCCAACAAGCGAATGAGCTGTTTGTTGATTTTTTTGGCGATGCCTGGTCCTTCATAGATCATGCCGGTATATACCTGCACCAGACTGGCCCCAGCCCGAATTTTTCGGTATGCATCCTCACCTGTGAAAATGCCGCCCACACCAATGATCGGCACTTTGCTGCCTACTTCCTGATAAATCTCACGGATCCAGGCCGTTGCACGCTCTTCCAATGGTCGTCCGCTTAATCCTCCCGTCTGCTCCGCATGTGGGTGGTCTTTTACTGGTTCTCGCGACAATGTGGTGTTCGTGGCGATCAATCCGGAAATCCCTTCTTCTACCGCTGCTTGTACCGTATCCCGCATCTGTTCGTCGGTCATATCCGGCGCCACTTTTAACAGAATCGGCTTGGCTTGCATGCCCCTTGTCTCCAGCTCCCGTGCTTTCGCCTTGATAGCGCGAAGCAGTTGACGCAAGTTATTTGTTTCTTGAAGATCACGCAGATTCGGCGTGTTGGGAGAACTAATATTAATCACAAAAAAGTGCCCGTATGCGTAGAGATAGTCCATGCATTTTACATAGTCGCTGGCCGCCTCTTCATTCGGGGTTACTTTGTTTTTGCCAATGTTAACGCCAATGGGAATATCGGCATACAGATAGTCCATCAAATTTTGCGAAGCTGGGTAGGCGCCGTGATTGTTAAAACCCATACGGTTGATCACAGCCTCGTGTTCCGGCAAACGAAACAGCCGCGGCTTTTCATTGCCTGGCTGCGACATCGGAGTAATCGTGCCCACCTCAACAAAGCCGAAGCCTAGCGCGGCGAGCGCATGATAGACTTCTGCATTTTTATCAAAACCTGCTGCCAGGCCAACCGGATTCGGAAACGTTGTCCCCCACAGCTTCATGCTCAATCGTTCATCACGGATTTGATACATTGCTTGCAGCAATCTTTTCCCTGCCGGATTGTTGTCGACCATCTTCAGCAGCTCGATCGTCCGTTCGTGAGCCATTTCCGGGTCCATGGAAAAAAGAAAGCGTTTGATCAACGGATACATACTTTCCACTCCTGTGCTCTTTTTCTCTGCCCACCAGCATAACATATTTCCCTCCTCGGACATAGGGCTTTGTTTCCTAGTGATTTTCCCTCTTCGTGCAAACATTGTGGTGGGGGAAGGAAAGAGAGGGGCTTAGGCTGCGTTCTTGCCACACCCGCAAAGGAGTGTTTACTGTCCGGTTCCTCTGCAGGGCAGAGAATGAAGCGGAGTTTCGGAACATGCTCTCCTCACCGCAGCCCCTTTATACGCGAAAAAGCACGCCCCTCGTGTTGTAAGGAACGTGCTTGGAAAAAGACGCTATAATGACTTCTTAGTTTTTCACCAGTTGTACCGTTTCGATCGGCTCGTATGGCAGACCGTGTGCTTCCGCTACCGCCTTGAAGGTTACTTTTCCTTCAATCACGTTAACACCCTTCGCCAGCGGACGGTTGGTTGCAATTGCTTCGCGGTATCCTTTGTTGGCAATTTGCAATGCGTATGGCAAAGTTACATTTGTCAGGGCCAGTGTAGAAGTTCGTGCTACTGCACCTGGCATATTCGCAACAGCGTAGTGGATCACGTCATGCTTCACATAGGTTGGGTTATCGTGTGTGGTGATCCGGTCGATCGTCTCGATGGAACCGCCTTGGTCGATTGCTACGTCCACGATTACCGATCCTGGCGACATGGTTTTTACCATCTCTTCCGTAACCAAGCGAGGAGCACGTGCGCCCGGAATGAGAACCGCACCTACGAGCAAATCTGCTTTTTTTACGGCATTTGCAATGTTATAGCTATTGGACATCAGCGTTTGTACACGACCTTGGAACAGGTCATCCAACTGACGGAGACGATCTGCACTCACGTCAATGATCGTTACGTTGGCACCCAGACCAACGGCCATTTTCGCTGCATTGGTACCTACGATACCGCCACCGATGATCACGACTTCGCCTTTTTGTACCCCTGGTACGCCGCCCAGCAAAATTCCTTTTCCGCCATATGGCTTCTCGAGGAATTGGGCACCGATTTGCACTGCCATGCGTCCTGCTACTTCACTCATTGGGGAAAGCAATGGCAACGCACCATTATCCAATTGAATGGTTTCATACGCAATCGCGATAACCTTTTTCTCAGCCAACGCACGAGTCAATTCAGGCTCTGGAGCCAAGTGCAAATAAGTGAAAAGAATCAAACCTTCGCGGAAATAGTTATATTCGCTTGCAAGCGGTTCTTTTACCTTCATTACCATGTCAGCAGCCCATGCTTCCGCAGCTGTTGGTACGATTTTTGCGCCTTGTGCGACATAGTCATTGTCTGTGAAACCGCTGCCCATACCTGCGTTGGTTTCGATCAGCACTTTATGGCCATTTTGTACCAAAGCGGTTACACCCGCTGGAGTCATCGCTACACGATTTTCATTGTTTTTTATTTCTTTGGGAACACCCACGATCATCGAACTCGTCCTCCTCATGAAAACATCATCTGTGCTTCGTTTCTTTTATTGTATAGTGTTTTCA
>DASQNU010000285.1:0-67520 GCA_035644815.1 Bathyarchaeia archaeon
CCCCATGCAAAGTATCGCCTCTAATTCATTGGCTTTGCATGAGACGAAACAGTCTGGCAATCGCGAATTGCCATCTTTACCACCTCCTGACAACCAATATAAAAGAAAATACCCCTTGCCGCAACTCCACGCACAAGAGGTTTCATCCCCATATGTTTATCCATAAACCCGGTTGAACTGAATTTGGCCAACCTAACAAGACAGTCCACACGTGAATTTCTGTTTTCCAAATAACAAAGAGTAGGCCGCAGGAAATTCTTGATTGACCCTCTGTACCTCCTTCGCAAACTCCTCCTCGGTTGTCGGGCCGGAAGATAAACGATCTGCTTTTTCTTGTGTATCGATGTTTGCCCCCGGCGGTACAAAGCTGTGCGGGCGAAGCACCACTCCCTTTGTCACAACGGCTCCAGAGGAGATAAAACTGCCTCGACCTACCTGGGCATTGTATACAATGGATTGGAAGCCGACAAACACGTCATCTTCGATCAGACAGGGGCCATGAATCAAGGAACCGTGTGTGCATGAAACCCGATTTCCTATATAAATGGAGTACCTTTTCCCACTCCTTTCGACATATTGATTTTTTAAGCCGTGAAGAATCACTCCGTCCTGCAAATTGCTGTTGCTCCCGATATAAAAGAGGCTCCCCTCATCCGCTCGTATACTAACAAACGGACCGACATACGTATTATCCTGAATGGTGACATCTCCGACAATAGACGTAAACGGACTGAGGAAAGCCTGATGATCGATATTGGGCATTTCTGGATATAGATTTACTGAGACGGGCGGATTATAGCCGATAAAGTAACTGTAAAGATTCAAAGGCCTGTTTTGATTGCCTGAGCTATTCCTCAAAGCGAACTGATTCCCCTTTCATGAAAATGAATGAGATGCCCGTCGGTTCATCATACATATACGTGGGAATATCATTTTCATGCTTGTCAGGGAAATCGCTTGAGAATAGAAGTGCTTCATCTGATTAGCTTGGTTTTCTGATGGATATCCGTCATTAAGGATTACTTCGCTATGCCCTTTCATTGTGTTGCCGAATACTAGGTATACGAAAGTTCCAGACGATTTGCTTCATCTTCCATTCCAAACGAGCGCAGTTCGTTCTTCACCAATTCTCTTAGCTCCCTATCCTCCAATACATTCTTTGTCTGGACATCTCGTATAAATGCTAATTTGGATTCTACGGAAGCCCTCTTAAAGAAGCTCCTTACTTGATCGAAGTCTTCTTCATCCAGCTGTTCACTGTGTAAGAGAAACCGTTCATGTTCCTTTTCGGAAGACATCTGAGTAACGCCTAATGAATTAATCGTTGGTACAGCAATCGCTCTTTTCCTTTGATCATGAAGGTCTATGATATATTGGACCATATCTTCTATCGGGTTGATGGAAAATCTCTCTTTGAACATTTCTCGTGCTTCGATTGTTTGTTCATCTGACTCTTCCTCTTCCCTTTTTTCCATATAACGAACATATGAATCGACGTCAGGAAAGTGGTTATATAAGATGCTATTTTCAGTGTAAACGATTCTTAGAAAATCACGAATATTCTTGGCAACCACCCAAACTTCTTCTCCAAAATCCATCGGTGATACACAGACGATATACGCTTCCTCCAAATCCTTTACCGATCCAAAATCAGTCAAAAAACCATAATGGATGCCGTCAGCTCCCGGTCTTGCAAATGGAATGACATCAGGAGGCGTAGCCATATATCTGATGTCTTCCTCTTCCATGATGAGCCCCAAATCCAAATCAAGAGAATAACCGCGTTCGCTTAGTTCTTTTTCAAATTCTAGTAACCTTTCGATCGTTTGGGGAAGTGTGTGATACCTACCGTAATAGTCAAATGCTTTCATGTATGGTGACCTCCATTCTGTCGCCTAGAAACAAAAAAAGGTCTAGAACCGAAAAATAGAATTTTAGACCCCTAGAGAATCCACTTCCTCATGCCTTACCGAATCAAGATCAAATAAAGTGGCAAACTCATTCGAATACGTCTCTTGGGGAGAAATATTGCTGTACACATAGCCGACGATCTCTTCCCCATCTTTGACAGCCTTGATATAGTTCGCGCTTGCTCTTTGGACGGATGGGACCATTCTCGTTTCAAAGCACATGCCATCGAACAACTCAGGACGTATCGATGCTTTCGATTTTTGATAAGCCATCAATTCATTGCATAAATCCTTCAGAAACGTAATACGATCTTCCGATATCACTTCATACTGGATGGTCATCCTCGTCTTGTACCTCCTCATGGTGGCGCCTGGGGCTTGCAAAGAGAATTGGCTTTTATTGTAACAATTGTCTGTTTGTAACGTCATTATCTACTGTCGGGGAAAGAGAAAATAATCACGAAAAGGGTTGTGAAAAGTGGAATCAGCACAAGAAATGAAAAAGAAAGGTGCGGACACTCCAGTATGGCGGGCGATGTTCATCTTTCTGATCCCGTTATTACTGAGCAATGCATTGCAATCGATCGGTCAATTCGTAAGCAGCATCGTGGTCGGCCGTTGGCTTGGTGTTGATGCCTTGGCTGCCATCTCGTCCTTCTTCCCGTTGTTTTTTCTCCTGATTTCTTTCATGATCGGGATCGGTTCAGGCAGCTCCATCTTGATCGGGCAGGCCTATGGCGCTCGAAATGAAGAGCGTCTAAAAGCGATTATTGGGACCACCCTGACTTTTACATTCGTGCTTGGCATCGTGGTTTCCTTGATTGGCGGGATATTCACCTGGGATATCATGCGGCTCATGGGCACACCCGAAAATATCTTGGCTGTGAGTGTTCATTATGCACGAATCCTGTTTTGGTCCTTGCCTGTTTTGTTTTTATATATCGCTTATACCACGTTCATACGGGGGATCGGCGATTCGAAGACACCGTTTTACTCGCTCCTTGTCAGCACCGCACTCAATCTGATCCTGCTGCCCTTTCTCGTATTTGGCTGGCTGGGTCTTCCCCGCTTGGAGGTATACGGGGCCGCTTATGCTTCCGTCATTTCGACGATTCTCACTTTTATTATCACACTGAATTACCTTGGCAAAACAAAGCATCAGCTCCAATTCGATGCCACTGTTCGCAAGCATTTGCGGATGGATTGGGATTTGTTAAAGCTGCTTCTTCGCCTCGGTATTCCATCCAGCATCAATATGATCCTCGTCTCGCTTGCGGAGATCGTCTTGATCGCGCTCGTGAACCGTTACGGCTCTGATGCAACCGCAGCTTATGGCGCAGTGAATCAGGTGGTCAGCTACGTATCCATGCCTGCCGTCAGTCTGGGAATGGCTGTCTCCATCTTCGCTGCACAGTCGATCGGAGCCAAGCAGTTAGATCGACTACAGCAAGTGGTTCGCGCTGGAGTGATGCTCAACTATGTCATCGGCGGTACCTTAATCACGTTGGTCTATGTGCTTTCGAAACATATTCTATCCTTATTCCTCACCAGCACCCCGACGCTGGAGATCGCACATAGTCTACTGATGATCACCCTGTGGAGTTATTTGCTTTTTGGCCATTCCATGATATTCGGCGCGACCATGCGTGCGAGCGGGACAGTCCTCTGGCCAACGGTCATCAGTGTCATGACGATCTGGTGTGTGGAAGTACCTGTGGCTTACCTTCTTTCCCATTACTCGAGTCTTGGCATAAAAGGGATTTGGGTCGGTTACCCGGCGGCCTTTATCGTTGGTCTCGTATTGCAATATGCCTACTACCGGTTGGCTTGGAAGAAGAAGAAGATCACGAGTCTTGTCCACTGAAGACAAAAAAGAGGGGAAAAGCTTGATCCAATTGGATGCCGCTTTTCCCCTTTTTCATCAGCTACTTCGAGGACAAATAATCCTTCCAGGCCGTCACTCCACCTTCCAAAACCACAACCTGGTATTGTTTTTCCGAGAGAATGGCGGCACATTTGGCTGCGGAATTCCCCGTTGTACAGGTGACGATGATCTCCTGTTCCCTTGGTAAAGCAGCAATGGTCGGTTCTCCGTTTTCCGCTGAGTTGAAAATCTCGTTTTTATTGATATTAATGCTCCTTATCGTAGAGCCTTCAATATGAAAATCATTGTATTTTTCCTCTGCTCTTACATCCAAAAGCGTGACCTGTTCCTGATTCTTTATTTTTTCGTCCAATTCCTGTGGTGAAATCTTTCCGATTGTCACTTTAACCGACGCTCCTTCGATTCGTAGATCCCTTCGTTTCCTGCCTCTTCCTCTAATCTTTTGTAGAGTGTGATTTTCTTCTCGATTTTCCGCAAGTTTTGCTGCCGTTCCTGGATTTGCGCGGTTACCTTCTCATGATGGGCCTCTAATAATTTGCGCCTCGGATACAGTGTCGACGCGCCCTGACTCCGTAGATCGGAATAGTGCTTCATTTCATTGATGGTCATCCCCAAGTCGCGTAAACAGATCAAAAAATCGATCCATGAGAGATCCGCCTCCGAATACTGGCGGTAGCCGTATTCATTGCGGGCTACGCCTTCCAGCAGCCCCATCTTTTCATAGTACCGTAAAGCGTGAACACTTAGACCGGTGACATTCGCAAATTGTTGAATCGTCAGTCGTTTCTCCATGATTTGATCCTATCACATATAAAAGGGTTTGCTCTAGAGTGCGCTCTAGGGTGTAGTATTTTTTCAGGATTTGCCAAATTGGAAGAGGAGTGGATCAAGATGACGAATGAACGGTATGAACGCGGGTGGGAAAAGCTGATGGAAGTGGACGGTGAGGGGGGACAACGTGTCATTGAGTCGCTGAAAGACATTGCCCCGGACTTGGGCCGGTATATCATCGAGTTTGGCTTCGGCGATATTTACTCTCGGGAAGGGTTGGATCTGAAGCAAAGACAGCTTGTCACGATTGCATCACTCACCACCCAAGGAGGATGCGAGCCGCAGCTTACCGTACATATCCATGCGGCACTTAATGTGGGGCTATCTCCAAAGGAAATCGTGGAAGCGATTATTCATTGCTGTCCATATACCGGCTTTCCTCGGGTGCTCAATGCGATGTTTTTGGCGAAGCGGATATTCGAAGAGCGAGATATCATCGGGTAAGAGAAAGAGGGGGGCCCCCTCTTTTCCCGATTACTCTTCTATGCTGATGCTATCAACATTACCAATATTCAAATCCCAAATGCTTATGGTAATCGTTGGACTGCCTTCGCGTTTCAGCAAATAGCCTCCCCAACTCCTTCCGCCATAAGCTTTATACCCAGTGGTATCGATTCCAAAGATGCTTTTGATAAGCGGTTTTGTTACGGGAATCGCTTCATCAATGGATGTTATTTTATACTGATCCGTTACATACTTTACTGTATATACCTGATTCGTTTCCGCACCGATTTCAACGGTATATATACCCGGCTTCAACTCATTCCCATTCGCGTTGGTGAGTGTCCACACTTCTTCTTGCTTTCGCTGATCGGATGATTTTTCTGCACGGGTAAACGAGAACCCTGTTCGATTCGATAGTAGCGATAACGCTTGTTGCGCTTTTAATACAGCCTTTTTATCCACGTCACCCGGGTTGTAATACAAGTTGAAATCGTCCACCTGATTGGTGTTTAATTCGACCTTCACATACTGACGATCATCTCCACCTGCCTCAAAGGACAAGAATGTCCCTTCCCTGCCTTTGAAGATATTAACCGTCTGGAAAAGTAGACGTGGATTCGCTTCTTTCGATACCTGCCGGGCCGTTTCTTCATATTTTTGATAGATAGACGGCAACTCATGGATCGCAAGCGTTGCGGACACAGTGCGAACCTCTGTTGATTTCGGATTAAAAGACACCAATGCCTCACGATTTTTTGTCCGTACCACAACGTATTCTGGATCTTCTTCCATTTCTTCAAAAAGAAATTCCTTGGTAATGCCAAGGGCTTTTATTTCCTGTTGAGCAGCCGTTATGTATTTTTGATCGATGACAGCATGGCTTCCCACGGTTTCTACTGACGAAGAGAATGGCTTCATCCAGATAAACGCAAATAACACGGCGCATGTGATAAGCCCGCTGGTGACCCATCCTGCATATTTTTTGCCGTTTTCCAGCATTTGCAATTGTTTTCGCTTTTCGCGGATGCTTTTTAAGATCACCTGTTTTCGCTCCCAAGTAAAATTCTGTTCAGGGAATTGCTGCAACTCTTCCCAGATTGACTGTTCATCTTGTGACGGCATCTGTTATCACCTCCGATACGGGAACATTCCAATGATTTTTCACTGCTTTCAATGCCCGATGCAGTGTGATATTAACTTTGGATTCGCTCCACCCTAAAACCTCTGCAGTTTCCTTGCTCGTTAAGCCCTTGATGCCACGCAAGATCAACACGTCCCTGTAGGATCGTTTCAGCTGATTGATGATGTCATAAAGCAGACGTTTGTCCTCGCTCAATTCCAACGACTCTTCCGGGGTTTTTTCGGGCGAAACCAGATGCTGCAAGAATTTGTCCGGCAGCCAGCTGAGCAGCTTTGTTTTCCGTTTTTCATCAATGGCCACATTTCTGGCAATGGCAAACAACCACGTTTTGGGATTGGCAACCTCTGTATGCTGGATCGCCTTTAGGGCACGTATGAAGGTCTCTTGCACGAGATCATCGATATCCGTTCGTCCCGTATAGTAGACCAGAAAGCGGTAGACATCATTGCTGTATGCGTGAAACCATTGCTCAATACGTGCGCCAGTATGATCGTCCAATTGTGTTCCACCTCCTTGACACTGTATAGACGGACAATCTTGCGAACATCTTTCACTTCTCATAGAAATTTTTCCAGCCATACATAAAAAGACACCAGATCAAAGGCTCCGGTGTCTGTTTTTTTGCATGTGGTATGGACTACGCAGAAACGACCGGCATCATGAGTATCAGTTCATCTCCCATTCGCTCACCGGTCTCAACAAATCCTACGTTGCGATACAACTGATAAGCAGTAACATTTTCGGGATATACCGTCAGCCTGATTTCTTCACATTGAGCAAAGCGACTTCTTATATATTCGATCATTAATTGCAAAGCAGCCCTTCCATAACCTTTTCCTTGGTATCTCGAATCGATGAAAAATCCATTGATCCAATACATATTGGTTGTGTTTTCTTCAAAGGCATGCATGATAAATCCGACCATTGTTTCCTCATTGTAGATCGCAAAAGGGACATACTCTACTTCGTCCCCGTCAGGCTTTATATGTACTTTTGCCAGAGAAACCGCTGCTGTTGGTACAAAATTGCTCTGCTCCTGTTTCACTTGTAACGCTAGTGCTTCATGCCAATTTTCTCTTGTAACCGGTCTGAGCGTAACGGTCATAGCCTGATACCCCTTCCTTACAGATTTCCTACTCATTGAAAATAGCCGGAAGCCCCTGAGACGTGGGTTTCCGGCTATGTTTACACTACTACCAACTCGTGCGTGGCTTTTGAATGAAATCCGTTTGTTTATCGATGTCGTTCATCATGTCTTTGATGCGATCCAGCGCTTGCTGAAGCTGCTTTTGATGAGCATCCAGGCGATGAGCAATCGAGCGAATTTGTGCCTGCGAAGGTGGCTGCGGCGCATTCGAGAGTTCAATCAACTCTTTCTCTATTGCATCAATGCCGATCAGACCTGTTCCAAGCATTTCGATGCCAAATTTCGCTTTATCCGCGATATGGTCAATTTTTAAAGCGGTTTCTTTTGCTTGGTTGTTTCCCCAGCCAGACATGTAATTCGGCTGGCCAACAGGCGGTGTGTAATCACTCATTTAGACAAGCCTCCTTATTTTTGGTACTTATCTGTGATTTCATCGATCTTATTGGTCAACTTGTCAATTTCATCGGTCAAGCTGTCGATTTCGTTGGTCAATTTGTCTACATCTTTGATGTTCTTTTGCACTTCATCAATGTTTCCGCTTGCCGCGATCACTTTGGACATTACCTCTTGGGCAATGGACGAAACAAGAATCTGCACGTGATCAGGAGCATTTTGTCCCACTTGCGCGACGAGTCTGTCAATCAGTGGCTTGATTTGCGACAAAGTGCTCGCTGCATTCGTCAATTCACGACCGCAGGAGTTCAGTTCGGAGTCAATTTTATCGGATACTCGGTCAATTTTGGATTGTGTTATTTGGTCAATTTCTCTTACCACTTTATCGATATCATTTGCCATTTCACGTACAGCGCCTTTGCCAACTAACATTTACCTTCTCCCCCAGTTTGCTCACAAATTTGTGTATCATTTCTGATTATAAAGTGTAAATCTTAACACTTCAATCATATTCAGACAAATTTCTCCAATTTTCCTTTACATTTTCAATCACGAAACAGTTCATCCAAGACTCTCTGTCGATTTTCAAGAAAACGCCTGGTCACGATATAGTGCATCGTCTCTTCGTATCGAATCTCTTGTATGGGCTGTTCATCAAAATTCAATATTTGGGCGTCGGGATATCCAAGCAGGATCGGAGAATGTGTGGCAATGATGAACTGCGCATCCTTCTCCAACTCCTTGATGATCCGCAGCAACGCCAATTGCCTGGCAGGAGAGAGCGCCGCCTCTGGCTCATCCAAAAGGTAGATCGCCTTTTTCCCAAACCGGTGACGAAAGAGCGATAGAAAGGCTTCCCCGTGCGATTGTTCATGAAGGGACCGCCCGCCGTAATATCCCAGACTTGCTGGCATTGTATCCAGATGGGAGGCAAAGTGGTAAAAGGTTTCCGCCCTCAGGAAAAAACCATTGGTGATCTTGGGCATCCAGGAAAGCCGAATATGGTCGCCCAAGCTGGAATGGGAGGCGTCCACCTCATAAAGATTGTTTTTGCTGCCACCTGCCGTGTTAAAGTCACACTGATAGGCGATCGCTTCAAGAATCGTTGACTTCCCCGAGCCGTTTTCCCCTACAAAGAATGTCACGTTTGTTTTAAATTGGAGGGATTCCAAATTCTTAATTGCTGGAATGCTGAATGGATAGCGATCGGTTGCAGGTTTATCGATTATCTCAAGACTGTGCAGGAACATGTGATCATCCCCATGGTATGCCTTTTGTTGCTTCTACACAGTAAAACGTGAAGCTGCTATGAATGGTTACGGTTCTACAAAAAAGTAATGGATGGATGGTGCTACTTAACCTCTGGACTAACCCTAACCCTAGCTCTTCTCCAAGTACGCCTATATACTGGTAAAAATCCCATCGCAACTTATGAAATAAAAGAAATGCTTTAGAAAGTACATACGTTTTGAGGGGGAAAAGTTATGTTAACGGAATGGCTTAGATCACAGAGGAGATTATCTGGGAGTCGAACTACATTATGAAAGCAAGATACAAAAGTATTACGCTGATGCAGGGTTTTGGGAAAGTAATTTTGGCAGAATGCTAATCACCGATAAGTCTGGCCGACTATTAGGAGCTATTACGTTCTTCAAAGGAGTTGGTGACAGCGAAGGATATGAAATAGGCTTCCAGATCTACAGAAAAGAAGATAGAGGGAAAGGTTATGCTTCGCAAGCGCTCAAGCTGTTTTATGCCTACCTATTTGAACTGAAACCAATCCAAAAACTCCAAGTCTGTACTGCAAAGGCAAATGCAGCAGCAAGAAGAATTGCTGAAAAATGTGGTTTTGTCTTTGAGGGGACTATGAGAAGAGCGTTCTTCGCAAAAGGGAAATACCATGATTTGGATTTCCTGTCCATGTTGAGAGATGCGTGTACTCCGGTTGCAAATATCTTGTCCACGGAATGATTATTTCCAGATGACCGCAAACAAATGATACACTGCCATTAGAAAAGAATTAATGAAATTTGCCACTCATTGCGTCCTTCATATGGAAATACTTTTATATATCGTTCAGAAGATGGCTAATTGTATTGAGTTCAAAAATCCAGTTCAAATCAGAATAAGTTACAACTTCCAGACCCCAGTAAAAAAGAGGCGTAACCATATTTCGGTTAGCCCCTTTTCATATGTTTCTTCTCCTTCCCCCCCTAAAACCATCTTCTCTGCTTTTTTATCCTTTTTAATTTCTGTATGTTCATTTATATATTCCGTCCAGGATTCAAGGATTATTCTTGGCTCCGCTTCAATAATGTCTTTTACTTTTTCATAGTCCCCTTTCTTGAAAGTACTAATAATCTCAATAAGGTCATTTCGATCAAGCAGTTTGACATGATTTATTCCCGCAAGAGTCTCACATGAACCTGTATAAAAAGATGAAGTTATGACAATTGATTTTTTAGCTTTGTAATATCTCATAGAAGAATAGATTTCTTGTACGGCACCCAATCCTACAGGGTTTTCAACGGCATATCGTTTTGCCTGTATAACATTTCGGATACCGAGTCGATCTAAAAACACTAGATCGGCACCGAAGTCTCCACTCCCAACCGTTTTATAAACTCCTTTATATCCTAAAGCCAGAAACAAACGATAAAGATACATTTCAAATTCTGAGCCATCTTCCATTTTATCTATATCGTTGATATCGATGGATAGTGGATCGATTTCTCCTATATTTATTGGAGTGGTAGTTTTCGGCGATGGCTTTCTAAGAAGTATCATTATGATTATTAATGCTATGGCAATCATACTAATAAAAACGTATATCATTTATATTCTCCTTCGATATATTGTTAACAAATTTAATAGGATTGAATTCCAAATTTGAGTAATTTCTTAGGAAACAGATCATCTAAGTTTTGGATGTCTGTCTCCGTTAGCTCAATTAGATTGAATCCATATTTCCGATATATTTCTAGTTTTGATTTTTTCCTCTCCGTATACTTAGCATCATTTTCCAGTCCTCTAATTGCTTTCCACCGATACTTTCCCCTAATTTAGTTAATATCCACCCTTTTCTGTCCCTCTCTAGCCATCCTAGCTCGGAGAGAATCGGATTAATACGCAACTTGGATACCTTAAGAATTTGACTTAATACTGTTGCGTTCACATATTTCGTATCTGATGTCTTAGTGTCTTTTATAGACTCAATCTCACCGATTATTGTCTCTGGCCAAACTACCCAAGTTCCTCGTATGGAATCGGATCTAAATTGCCCACCTTTCTCTTTTCCCGCATTTGTCAGCGTCCAGGTATTTTCCGCTCTTTCCATCCATCCAATCTCCTTCATGTATGTGAAGAGATCACTAGTGGAAACATTCATCAATTTGGAGAGCGCTGTTGTAGAAATATATTTCCGGTTACTCATCTTTTCCTCCTGTGATGCGATACCATTTTAGTATTTTTCGATCTTGATTTTATACAAATTAGTGCAAATTACCTTACTTCACCAAAAACTTTCTAATACCTCTAAAAAGCACAAAAAAAGAAACCTGCTATTTGCTGGTTTCAATAGATTAGCTAAGTCTTATTATCTTGTTTTCGATCAGTTTCGTTGGCATTGAAAACGTACACCGTTCGACCTTCATTATATTTTCTTCAACAATCGCTTTTTAAAGCCTCGTTGGTCGGTTGAATAACCAAGTGCCTCGTAAAATTGATGGGAAGGTTCACGCTTGCTTTCAGATACGAGAATGACATAATTACACTGGTTCTTTTGACCAAAGTCTTCAAGCTCTTGCATCAGCAACCTTCCAACTCCCCTCCCCTGATATTGCGGTAAAACAACTACGTTCTCTATCAACATAAAGGGATTACACTCCCCAACCAAGTCGTAACATATAATTCCCATTGCAGTACCAACTACTTTATCCTCATCACAGGCAACAGCTACGTAATAATTCGGATGATTCGATATTACTTCAATTTGCTTTCTCATAGCTGCTAGATTTGATTCCTTGCCAATAAAATCCATGAACAATTCCGACAGTTCAGCTGCATCATTACACTCAACTTTTCTTACCGTAATCTCCTTCATACTGAGCACCTCCCGTGATAAGAAATATAGTACTACATTTCGAAGTGGTTTTTGCGATATTTTCCCAACAAAGGAGTTCCCTCATTTGCACACCTCATTTTTGGGAGATCACCAAAAGAAAGGGGCCCGGACTGAATATCCGAACCCCCTTTCATACAAATAATTAATTAACGCAAAGCATTAACGAGGCTTTTCCCAAACTCGACCGCACCGCTTGGGCCATCGCCTGTAATGATATCGCTGTGTGCGACAACATGCTGTTCCACATATTTGACATCATTTGCTGCCAATTCATTCTTCTGGATATCGATCGGATAGCACGTTGCTTCCCTTCCAGACAGTAATCCCGTTTTAGCAACAGCAACAGCACCTGCACAAATACCCGATACAAGCACTTTGTCTTGGTGGCCTTTTTTCAAGAAAGCTTGTAATTCTTGATTTGGCCATAGATGATCATTTGTGCCAGAACCGCCAATGACAGAGATCACATCAAAATCAGCAGATGAAAGGTCCGAAAAGATCGCTGTTGAGGTTGCTTTCCCTTCATAGTCACCTGTGATTTCACCCGTAACTGTGCTTGCGATGGTAACTTCGATTCCTGCGGATTCCAACTGTTCTTTCGGATGGAATAACTCGTCTTCATTAAAGCGTTCTGGTGGTATAATGAGAAGTGCTTTTTTACTCATTGTATATGTTCCTCCCTTACATTCGAACCGATTTGCCGGTAAGGCTGTTTTTATTGTAAGGCTTTTGTTGCGATCCGTTAAGAATGCACTTTTTTGTTCGCAGGTTACAAAAAGGTAACCACGTAAGAGGAAGGAGATGATCGTGGTGTCAGAATCGTTACGAGAAGAAATCAAGCAAAAAATCCTAAATGGTGATTATCATTGCGAAAAAGAGCTTACCTTATCGATCATCAGCGGAAAATGGAAAGTTGTGATTTTGTGGCACCTAGGTTTCGAAGGACCTCACCGATTTAGTGATCTGCAAAAGCTTTTTCCGAAAATCTCGCATAAAATCCTAACCAATCAGTTGCGCGAACTGATGGAAGATGGGATTGTGCACAGGGTCGTTTACCCTGATACACCTCCCAAGGTCGAATACTCGATCACTGAACTGGGGATGACATTGCTGCCCATTGTACAAATGATGTATGAATGGGGAAAAAAGCGGATCGAAGAGTTCAAAAAGGAAATGAATGCGTCACAGTCATAAAGGTAGCTTGAAAAAGGAATTTAACATGTATAACCGAATAGGTAATTTATGCTAATGAAAAAGAAGACATTCCTAATCGTTTTCCTATTTTTAATCGCCATTACTGGCATACGGCTTTCCGTGCTCAGTATGCAAAAACCAGTCGACCAACCCTACGCCGTAAATGGAAAGCTGGACCTGCAAGGTTTTTCGATTCCCGAAAAAGGCGTGTTGAGGCTGAATGGGGAGTGGGAGTTCTTTCCTTCTCAGCTAGTCAGAACGGGGATGGACGCAATGACCTCCAAAGCTGAAAAAACGTATATTCAGGTTCCTGGTCCATGGGAGGGAGAATTTCCAGGAAATCACGATCAGACATTTCTCTATGGAACCTATCGATTGCAAATCATCCTCGATAAAACCCTAGAGCAGACATTGCAATTGAAAATAAGTGAAATACGGACGGCTTCAGCTGTGTATGTCAACGGCCATCTATTAGGGAGTTCTGGACAACCATCCGAACAAGAAGCACGTCATCAGGCCAAGAATGTACCCTACTCCATTCTTATTCAGCCCGACAGCAAAGTCATCGAAGTGATGATTCAGGTGTCCAATCAAGCAGGCGAGGGTGGTATTACTCAACCTATTTATTTTGGATCGCTGGAAGCAGTCAATCAATACTCCCTGCTTTCGATGGGCCTACAGCTTTTGTTAAGTATTGTTTTAATCGTACATGCCGCCTATGCCGTCATGCTCTATTTCCTGGGAGCAGCGAATAAAAGCTTACTGTTTTTTTCACTGTTGATCCTCAGTGCGATTGTCAGTGTCCTGATTGTCGATGACAAATTGCTGCTGATTTGGTTCGATTTTCCCTATGAGATTACGGTGAAGATCGCGATTTTATCCTATATTGGGGTCGCATCATTTTTACCGCCGTTTCTTTATTATCTCTTTCCCGAATACGGAAACAAAAAGGTGATCAGGTGGTTCGGAGTCCTTTGCCTGGTGTATGGCGCTTTCGTCATTCTCGCACCGTCCGCATACGCGGCTCGTCTCGCTCTTAAATTTCTCGGGTTGTTCTTGCTGGGTTCCATCATCATCTCAGGCTATATTCTGCAGTCGGCTTTCAGGATGGAAAAAGACATCATTTATTTGCTCCTGGCCTGTACCAGTCTGGCAGTTAACATCATCTGGACCAGTCTTGAAAAGAGAATAGGCTTTGAATTGATGCACTACCCGTTTGATTTGATCATAGCCATTTTCTGTTTTGCCGCGTTCTGGTTCAAACGCTTTTTTCGCGCGAACACACAGGCAACCCAGCTCGCCGAAAAACTTCAGCTCGCCGATAAGCAAAAGGATGATTTTCTGGTCAATACATCGCATGAGCTACGGAACCCGCTACACGGCATTATCAATATTACACAGAGCGTATTAGACGATAGATCCAACCCGGTAACGGAAGAGCATCGAAACAGACTAGAGATCCAGATTGCCGTAGCGAAAAGAATGGCCCTCATGCTGGATGATCTATTGGATGTCACACGACTGAAGGAAAAAACGGTTCGTCTGCAAGTCAGAAGCATCCGACTGCAGTCCGTGGTTACCGGGATCCTGGAAATGCTCAGATTCATGCTTGACGGCAAACCGCTTCAATTACATATTGACATTGCTGAAAACTTCCCCACCGTCAAAGCAGATGAGAACAGACTGATCCAAATCCTATTCAATTTGCTGCATAATGCGATCAAATTTACGGACAAAGGACATATCACGATCCGGGCCACGATCGAAAATGAAATGGCCCATATCCAAGTAGCGGATACGGGCATTGGTATGGATGAAGAAACCCAGCAGCGGATCTTTTTCCCTTACGAACAAGGCCATTCCGAAATGACAAAGGCTGTCGGAGGATTTGGGCTCGGGCTTAGCATCTGCAAGCAGTTGGTCGAGCTTCACGGCGGATCGATCAGCGTGACGTCTGCACCCGGTAAAGGAACTGTTTTCAGCTTTACCTTGCCTCTATCCGAAGAAGACTCACTTCAACCTGAAGCAGAACTGTTCACTGCTCGTAGCAGTTATGATGAATCCGCCGCAGCGGTATCCTTGGTATCCGACGATATGATGGCTGCAAACTCCGTCGTTTCGACGAACAAACCGTCCCTATTACTTGTGGATGATGATTCACTAAACCTGAAAATTTTGGCCGATATTCTAGGTACCGTCCAATACAACATTTCGACCGCTACCAGCGCTTCGGAAGCATTAATAAAGCTAGAGTCAGGCCGCTATGACCTGATTGTCTCGGACGTGATGATGCCTCATATATCGGGCTATGAATTAACCCGCATGATTCGGGAGCGATATACCATCGCTGAACTACCGATCGTGCTGCTGACTGCCCGCAATCGTCCTGAAGATATTTTTGTAGGATTTCAATCCGGTGCCAATGACTATGTGACCAAGCCGGTGGATTCCTTGGAATTAAGATCACGTGTACATGCCTTAACCGCTCTGAAGCTCTCTATTGAAGAACGGCTTCGTATAGAAGCTGCGTTCCTGCAAGCTCAGATACAGCCGCATTTTCTCTTTAATACGTTAAATTCGATCGCCTCTCTCGGAACGATAGATACTTCAAGGATGCTGGCATTGCTTGTGGAATTCAGCAATTATTTGCGAATCAGTTTCGACTTTCAAAATTCCGAGCGTGAGATTCCGCTTGAGCGTGAGTTAACGCTTGTACGATCGTATCTGTACATTGAGAAAGAGAGATACGGAGAACGTATCGAGATACTCTGGAAACTTGACCCACGTATCTCCGTTCAAGTACCCCCTCTTTCCATACAGACCTTAGTGGAAAATGCCTTACACCACGGAATCCTCAAACGTACGAAAGGCGGAACGATTGAAATTCGGATAACCGACAATGGGGATTCGATCGAAGTATGTATTCGCGACAATGGTGTAGGGATGAGTGAGGACATACAAAAGCATGTGTTGGAAAAGCAAGCAAGTTCAGATGTCCCCAGAGGAATTGGTTTACGCAATACGGACCGACGCCTTAAGCAGCTCTATAGCACAGGATTACGACTTGAAAGTGTCCTTGATCAAGGCACTACGGTAGCCTTTCGTATCCCCAAAAAGGAATGAGCCCATCGCTCATTCCTTTTTCTCTTGCTTCCACTTGAGATACCAATCGGTTATATGTTGACTCGGTTGCTCATCCAATTCTTTCTCCAAAACGGTCACCAATAATTGATATTGACGATGAACACACTGGTTATTCTTCAGGATGGCATATCGTTTCATCAGCTCAAAATGTGCCTCTTCTGCTTGCGGATATCGATTGCATACTTCCAGATACTTACCGATCGCCTTCTCTTCTTGACCGCTCTCTAAGTAAAAATTTGCGATTTGAAAAGAAGTGCACTGCCAAAGCACCTTAAGGCGTTGGCGTTCACTTTCCACCCACCAGTATTCATGTTCCTGCAGGTAATCCCCCGTATATGCTGCCATGAGCTTTTCATACTCATCAATCGTCCTATCGGTAAGAGGCGGTAGCGCGCGCAAATGTTTTTCCCATTCATCCACATCGACCTGAACATTTTCCAGAGACAGAATATATCCATCCATGACATTCTCCAGCTTTATATGAGCTTCAAAGCTTTGCAGGTTTTTTCGGATATGATAGACCGCCGTGTACAATTGAGAATACGTCCGGCTCGTATCGGTATCCGGCCAGAGTAAATCAACCATTACGGATTTACGGACAAGTTGACCGCGATGTTGGAGTAAATATAGGAACAGTTCTTGGGCACTGCTTGTTCTCCACCGAATAATTGTAGAATGCTGGTCTTCCGATTCAATGGATAATTGTCGGAACATATTTATCTGCAACGGTTGAATCAGTGATACATCTTCAACCGTCTCTCCAAGCACACGATCCTTTATGCGCTGCCATGTTTTCAATAATCGTTCTGTTCCGATTGGTTTTAAGAGGTAATCAAGTGCATTCAGTTCAAAAGCTTGTATCGCGTAATCGTCATAAGCCGTCACAAAAATAATGTGCAGCTTCGGCTTTTTTTCCAAAATTTGTTCAGCTAGTTCTATTCCGTTTATTTCCGGCAAATGAATATCCAGAAATACTGCATCCACTTCTTGCTGAAGGATCGCCTCTTTTCCTTCGAAGGGATCCATGTACTTCCCCACAATCTGCACATTCCCCATTTTTTGAAGGAGTTGTTCTAGAAAATTCAAAGAAAGATATTCATCGTCAATTAGAATGATTTTCATTGAAAAGCTCCTTATAGGTTCCCAATATATATATCTATATTAAAATATAGTAGAAAAATCATATTTGTGTAAGGATTTTCCACAACTTCTCTTCCTTTTTCCATAAAAAAGCGGTTTCCCGTAATGGAAAACCGCTAGTGCTTGACTATATCTCATTGACTCTCCGCTTTTCGGAGAAAGGTACCGCTTCACATCTTTTCCTATAGGTTGCTTGGAAGTTAGGAGGAGCGATCATTCTTTGTTTTTTCCTTGCGCCTTAATTTCACAATGACCGTCAGCAGTATGACCCCCACGGCCACAAAAACAACAATCAGCCACATTGGCACCTGTGTTTCAAGCTGTGTCTCTACCTCTTTGTCTTGCTCTGTCTGCTGTTGGAGGTTAATCATGAAGGTCTCGTCCGACCGACTCATGACGGCTACCTCTCCTTCTTCTCGCGATTGGCCCAAGTAATCCAGAAGTTTCTGGTCAAGGAAGCCCGCTGATTTTACTTGCGTCTGTACCGATTGCAACACAGCCAAGCTCCGCTCCGCATTCCATGGAGAAGGCTGAATCCAGGCGACATAGCTGGTTGTTTCATTAATGATGCCAAGCTCATGCAAGGAAAGGGCTTGATCCTTTTCCTTCATCAGCAAATCTCCTTGTTTCGCTTGAAGCGTCGGCAATGCTTGTGCTCCTCCCAATGCGATCACATGATAGGAACTAAGTTCTTTTTGCTGCTCCTCTGTCAGGGGCTCCTGATAGACGTTGAACGGTTCAGGATGATCCGTATGTTTGGTCAGTTGATTTACGAGCAAAGACAGCTGTTGGTATGAAGCATCATCCATCTTCTCCGGAAGCAGGAAAGCAGTTTCCCCCATACCTGTGTCTGTCACGAACGGAGCAGGCCAATACGCAAAGGTATTTTCGGCTGGAAGCTCATGAGGAACAGTCAAACTGCTCGCTTTGTCGATGAATATCCACTGCCCCTCTCCCCGATCCGGAGTGCAGGCTTCTTTGGTCAGACCAAAATGGCCCGTGAACGCTACTTCCAAGGTGCTTGATTCATCCACAAGTTCTTTGGAAACCGGTACCTTCAACACAAATGCATCCTTCTCACCCGCAAGTTTGCCCAGTTGAGCAGCCGTAAAGGTCGTAGGTTGGCCATTGATCAGCACGGTCAGCCCTCTGTCATCAAGTACCTGGTTGTCCTTTTCCTTGCTCATGAGCTCCTTCGACCAAAAAAGCGGTGAAAGCTTCACATTCAGATCGAGCGTGCTATCCCCGGTGATTTTCCAATGGGTAGGCACTTGTAGCGTAAATTTATCTGTTTCTTTTTTGATTGGAGTGATGAGTAAGTGATCATATCCCGCAGAGGCAAGCGTCAGCTTTTTGGCTGTATTCTCGGCTTCGTTCAGAATCGCTTTGGGAGCATGCTCGACGCGCAAATGGCTTCCCGACAGCTGCTTGGTCAAGGCAGGATTGGTAAGCATAGACACATGCTCTGCTACCGCCTGGCCGGAAGCCCCAATTGCCAAAAGCACCAGCTTGGACTTCGCGGAAGCATTGCTCTTGAGGACAAAGGTATCCAGTGCAAAGGGCTGTTTCTCCGCATTCACGTGGAGACTTTCGATCTGTTGTTTGATCTGTCCCTTCCATTCACTTGCCGGACCGACCATGATCACATGAAGCTGTTTTCCACTTTGTTCCCACGTGGATTCCTTCATGATGGGAATCGTGTGCTTCATAGCAGTCGAATTCGATAAGAAAGAAGTGATCCGCAAAGCGGCTGCAATGACTTCCGGGCTGGTCTGATCCGGTATCACGACAGCCCCATAGACTTCTTCCGGTGTTCCCGCTTCGACAAATGGATACGGATAATGCGTCAAAGGATCATGCAAGGTATATTCGGTCTTCGTATCCAGAAACACATAGGAGGTAGGGTCCACGCGCAACCAGTTTGCTGGATTTTCCTCATCCTCACATATTTCCTCGCTGACGGTACTGTGTTTCGCGATGGTCACCTTATGATAGCCCGGTGTAAGCTCATCCTTTCCCAGCTGGATGCGCAGTTGTCCGCGGTTGGCATTGGCCTTGTTCAAAAAGCTGCTGGCCAGCGGCTTGTTGTCGATAAATACGGTAAGCGTGGAATCTTTTGGGTCAAGCAGCTCGGAATGCCGATAATGCAGCTCCAGATAGTTATTGGTGCCCATATCCGCTCTCGGCACTTGATAATAGTAGTCTCTCGCTTCATCGACGCCCTGAAAAGTCTGCTGTTCGGTTACAAAGAGAATGCTGTATCCAAATGAGTTGGCTGACACGTTGGCATTTAAGGCGAAAGGGGCATTTTCCTTTACCGGTGTCAGACTAAAGGTTCCGGCAGCAAAACCCGGCAGCGGCCCCACATTACAAAAAAGAGTCGCAGTTAACATTAAGGCAATGGTATTTCTCACTTTTCTCATGCTACACACCTATTCATTTTTTATTTAGATGGGGTATGAACGGTTTTCTCTTTTTGAAACCGCTCCGTTTTGTACCAAGTAACTTCCTGTCGAAAGAGCGACCGCTTGGCTTCCAGGCAAAAAGCATAGACGACCAGAACGATCCAGATCTGTGAGTATGTAAAATACATGAACAGTACAATCAAGAAGTTTTTCAGATTGAGTTCTGTTTTTTCCACGCTCAAGGCGATCATGACCTCTGTCACATAAAGGAAAAATGCCAGTATCCATAAAATCGTGGAAACGATTCCGACACCCAGCTGGAGATCAAAAATGAGGCTGGCCAACAGCAGCACATCTGAAATGATGACGCCCATGAAAAACAGAAAATACGTAAAGAAGAAATAGATCAGATCAAACACGATCGCTTTGCGCTTCAGGGAAAAAAGCCGTGTAAGAAACTTCAAGACGACATACTGATTCCCCCTCGCCCATCTGGTACGCTGCTTCCACCAGACCCGCCAGGTTTCCGGCTCCTGCTCCCAGGTGATCGCTGCTGGAAAGAACCGAATATAATAGCCCAAATTGTATACGCGGATCGTCAGCTCGGTATCCTCGGCGAGCGCTTTTTCGTCCCAACCGCCAAGCTCGTCTAGGATCTCACGGCGAATGGCGAAATTCGTTCCGGGAATGGTTGTCACCCGAAACCAATGATGCCGCCCCGCCTGTGCCATCCATTGGAAACAGATGGTCTCGATATTGATGAAACGAGTCAACAAATTGGTCTGCGCGTTATTGACACGAAACTTCCCAACCACAACACCTGCCCGTTCATCATTTAACAACGCCAGCACCAGATAATAGACGGCCATACGCTCGGGCGTATTATCCGCATCGTATACGACGATGACCTCCCCGCTAGCTTGCAGCAGCCCCTGATTCAGTGCTGTCGACTTTCCTTTTCCCGCATAGGGCGGCTGGGTCGTCACTACTTTGACAAATGGATATTTCGCCGCAAACGAACTGGCAATGTCCCCAGTACGATCGCTGGAATTGTCATTAATGACGATGACCTCCAGCTTGTCTTTGGGATAATGCAGCCGGACCATCGCTTTGATGGTGCGCTCGATTACCATTTCTTCGTTATGAGCGGGAATCAGGATGCTCACCTTGGGGAGGGGCTTATCTTCCTTTTCCCACCCCTCGATTGGTTTTTCATACCGTAAATAATGCAAATATCCGCCCTGCATCAAAAACATGTGATACAAAAGCATCAGCCAGATGACGGCCAGCGACAGATAGAACAGGTCATTAGCCATGTGTGTTCTGCTCCTTGAACAGTTCTTTTCGAAGATTCATCCGATTGCGCAGCGTGTAGAGGGCAAACAGCAAGACCATGATGGTGACAATGGCTGCCACTGCCCATAAGATGAGCTCTACCATATCCAGATTCGCCCACGTGAGTGTCCATTGTTGTTCGGAAGGAAGCTTTTTGTCACCTTCGAACGGCGGCAATGGTCTGGAGTCCCGTGAGAAACCTGTCAGCTCTTGAAGATTGATCCAAGATAGATTCGGGATCGACTGCATATGTCGAATCAATGGCTTTATCCCCTCAACACCCAAATAAGGATGGTAGAACATGCCGAATACGCTATCATCGACAAACCGGGCTTTCTCCATCGCTGCGATCATGTCTTCCGTGGGGCTGAGCGAGGATGGGTCGTAATAGCCCGCCGTCTCAGGGAGAAGCGTCATTCCTTTCAGGAAAGTTGGCTTCGTCTGATAGGGAGGAACACCCATGATTTCCCAGTCCCGATCCCCTAACTGGGCCTGCCCGAGGATATAGGTAAAATAATGGCTGACAATTTCGTACCCCTTTTGACTGATCGTATAATGCGGCGCTTCAAACGCAAGTGGAATCAGCCCGAGATCCGTAAGTTCCTTTTTTCCTTTTTCCAAACGCTCCGTGATGTAGTTCTCTTCAAATTGAGCTCGCTGCTTTTGATACGCCTCATACTGCTCTTTGGAAGCAAAATGATGCCTTTCGGAAGGGGCTCCCTTTTGTTCCGGAGGGGCGGCAATCGGCGCATTATTCTTCACGTCCCAAAACTCGAAGCCTTCCCCTGTCTCGCTGGATCGGTACTGATGGGTATACCCATGCAGCACGATGCTTCCTCCCCTGGATTGCAGATGACGCAATACCTTTACCAGCTCCGGCGAGTCCTTGAGATGGGTGGTCTGCAAGGTGACTGGATTGGTATAGACCGGAATCAATGCAATCATGAAAGGGATCTGCTGATCGGCCAGATAATTACCGACATCCTGTAGCAAGCGGGGATCGGAAAGCGGATGAACATCCTCCAGCCGGATATAAGCCGAATGCTTCTGTTCATGAAGCTGGCTAGTCTGTCCAAAGAAGGAATGCAACGCATCCCCCAACGCATAATGAAACGGATTGAACAGGATCTTGCTGGCAAAATAGGAGGTGTTTCCATTGCGCATATACAGAGGATACGAGTAGCTGCTCTTCCAACCCCGCTGCAGCGTCTCCCCTTGCAGGCGGTCCACTTGATGAATGATTGCGTTTTTATCCAGCAACAGTTGTTGCATCCCCGAGGCTTTATCGATCTTATGGACGACCACCTGCCCTGAGACCGTGAGAAAGGCAAACCGTTTCCCCAGTCCCTGCGTATTCTCCCCAATGGCCAACACTGACCCTGGGAATTGCTCAAGGCTTGTACGCAGTGTCTCGGGTACTTGCCGGTCCTGTCCACCGTAGTACACGAGATGCGTGACACCGGCCAAGTCTTTTGGCGAGAACTGATCCATCTCAACAAACAGGATCTCATCCGTAAAATGACCCAGCAAAAGATCCAGTAACCGGACATTTTCATCGAGCGAGCCGCTCGGTGTGGCATATACCACTAGCACTTTTTGATTCTCTTTTGCCGCTGCCGGGTGGGAGAAGGGATATAGGGAAGAAAGAAATAAAAGCAGACAGCCAATGAAAAGCAGCAGGCGACGACAGCTTTTATTGCACATATTGATCCAACTCTTCCCTGGCATGCTTGACCATCTCCATGTACTCGCTATGCTCCTCCCGATATTCCGCAAGCCCAAAGGAAATGGTTAGCTCCACCTGCTTTCGTTTCTTTTCCAGCGTATGCTTTTGCAGCATCTGCTCCACTTTTCGGATGACCAGCTCTCCATTTTCCTCCACACAATTATTCAGCAAGATGGCAAAGCGATCGTTGCCAATCCGATATTTGCGATCGGTAATCCTCGTCTTGCTGCGCAGTGTGTCAGCCAATACCTTCATGAGATAGGCCGTTTCCTTTTCCCCGTATAATGCAAGAAACTGATCGTAATACATGATCCGAACCATCAGGAGCGAGAAAGGTACACCCGTGCGCCGGGAGCGATTAAACTCCTCCTCCATATCAAAATAGAAGCGTTTTTCATTATCAAAGCCCGTCCATTCATCGATCGTCACAAAATCTGCAAACTTCTGCTTCATCTCCCGGTTTTCCTCAAGAATGGTGGTAAGTACGCGGTGAAGCAGTCCGGATAAGGAAGCGGCAACGATGAACGCAATCATCCATAGAATCATTTCTTTTACGGACAATGGGAGCGGTAGCGAAAAGAACTCCGAGAAAACCAGGGTACTGCCAAAAACAAACAGGGCCAAGAGCGCACTTCCCAGCCCCATCAATAGCCCCCACACCATCCCGATCGAGCACAGCACCAGTGTGGACAACAGCAGGATCCAGTTGATGGGCGAAATCCACTCGCCCTTTACCAGACTCAGGCAGACAATGACCGTAAACAAAAAAATGCCGATTTGATAAAGCAAATAGGGTTGAGTTCTAATGAAGAATCCCTTCATTGTAAAGCTTCCTTTCTGCAAGCAACGGAATCAGATTGTCAAAGCTATGTGTGTCCCTGGTATGGTAGTCAATGAAGCCACCATATAGGTCATTATCCGGATGCAAGGTTTGAAGATGGATCATGCGGTAATACAGATCACTCGCAAAATCATGCTCCTGTAATTCGATCGCAGCCAGAATGGCTAATCCGTACACAGCAGGAGACTCATAACCAACAACCGCCCGTTTTGTTTTCTGCTCATAGATTCCGTACAGCTTTCGTTCTTGATAAAAAGTTTCTTTTACAAACTGCCAAAAAGCGGGGGAGGATTCCCCCAATTGCGCCCGCGCATACACAATGAACAGCTGGTCGATCAAATTGATTTTTTCTTGGAACGTATAGGTCTTTTGCTTCCAATCATACGAAAACGGAAAAAAGCCGTGCTGAACCGGCAAATTCTTCATAAAGCCTGTAAGAAACTGATAACTTTCATCATCCAGGATATTTTGTTCATACATGTATCCAAGGGCTTTGCTGTCGAGATAGGAAATGGTCAATTGGGGACTGGTCCATTTGCTTTGTTCATCATAAAAATCACCCAATCCCCGCTCTACGCGATGATTTTCCAACAGACTGCTGGCGATATCGTCCGCCCAGTCTTGATACTCCGGCAGGTTCCATTTCCGTGCAGCCTGATAAAGAGCTTGCATGATGCGCAAATCGTCAACCAGCGCATTGGTGGATACGGCCTTGGTGCCAGCGCCAACCTTCCAATAAAACAGGTCGTTGCTCATTCGAAAGGAGCGCTTTGCCACGTCCGCACTCTCCTTGAACAGCTGCTGATCATTTTTTTCCACGGCATACAGCATCCACAAGCCCAGTGATTCGGACAGCGACTCCACTCCCTGTGCGCGATTGGGATCATCTGCAGGGCGAGAGATCATTGTTGTCTTAATCGTTCCGTCCGGGTTCATCAAATGCTTGCGAATAAAAACTTCTCCAGGCAAGCGATTGACCGTATTCTGTTGGGAGATGACCACATTGCTAGACGGGTCGATGAAATGACTGATCCCCATCGTTCCCCCCAAGATGATGATGATTGCCAAGCACCATTTAATTGCTTTGTAAGGAGATAATTTGATTGTCATGGCTGTTCTCTCCCCTACCTCCCACCAAATTTTCGATCATGAACTCAACCTTTTCTTTTTGCAAAGGCTTGATCAAATAATGCTTCGCTCCGGCAGTAATGGCTCGGATCACCACATCCTTTTGTCCCACTACCGTACACATGATGATGTTTGCTTTTCGATCTATTTCCAAAATTCTTCTGGTTGCTGTAATCCCATCCATCCCGCGCAAATGAATATCCATCATCACCAGATCCGGCCGGAGCACGCTGTATTTGTGGAGCGCTTCTTCCCCGGAAGCCACCTCGGCCAGAACCTTCCAGCCCATTTCTTCAAAGATGCTCCTTACCACCGCCCTTGAAAAGGAGTGTTCCTCCACAATCATGACAGTCTTCACTACACTTCCTCATTTCCATGTACATTTGCAACGTCGTCTATCATACAAATCGAATCTGGACAATTTCTGAACAAGATGTTGAAGGGGGCGTTCACAGGAAGGGCTAAAAACAAAAAAAGCCTCTGCAGGTTTTGGCCGTACTGAGGCATAGGCTATTAAATACCCTAGAAGAGGATTTGTCAAGGTTACATATAATTAACTACTTCCCCATTATTAGACAAAATGAGGTGCTATATAATGAGAAAAACCGTAATTGCTCCTTGGACGGAAAACTGGTTTGATTTATATCGCATAGAAGAAATCTTGTTGAGATCCATATTCTTCGACGAGTTACTAGAGATCCATCATATCGGAAGCACTTCCGTTCCACAGATCGGCTTTGCCAAACCGATCATTGATATTCTCATGGTCGTGAAAGATATTACCCAGGTAGATGGGTATGATGAACAAATGATTCAGATCGGCTATCAGCCGCGTGGAGAGCAAGGCATTCATGGTCGGCGATATTTTTCTAAAGGTGGAGATCAGAGGACTCATCATGTACATATTTATGAAACCGGAAATATCAACATCGAGTATCATCTGAACTTTAAAGAATATTTGATGAATCATCCGCTGGAGGCTAAAGCATATGGTGAGTTGAAATTACGATTAGCCGAGCAATCGCCGGATGATGTGCATTTCTATCAAAATGGGAAAGATGCTTTTTGTAAGGAGATTGTGAGGAAGGCGATGGAGTGGGCGGGTGAAAGAAAGTCCACGAAGGAGGAGAACAAAGGATAAAGGAAGCATAAGGATCTAATGTAGGTTGTCTTTTCTAACCTTGTGGATTGTTCTTGATACAAAAGCAGGGGGAAGGCTGAGGTTTCTGGGATATCCCTTTTCCTCGATCCTTCCCCTGCTTTTTTTCTAATGTTTATTTTACCGTTGCCATGTGTTTATGACTTCAATCAAGGTTTTATTTTCGGTTGCATTCTTCCGGTGTAACAATGCCACCGACTCTACATGCCCCGTTTCGGGATGCTCTTGAATGATGATACATCAAGTTTCCAATAGTTTATTTTATTGCGAAAGAGATCTCTTAATTCATCCTCTAGAACACTAGTAATTACTCCGATGAAATTAAGTGTGTGGTCAAAAATGTGGTCATTTTTTTATGTCAATTAGATTTATATGGTATATTAATATTGTAGAAAATTGTCACTATTTGGAGTGATTATATGGTTACAACTTCTGATTTAATCACGTCTGGTTATTTTCCTAGAGAATTACCTCCCCCATTTAATACAAAAGATTTAGGCACTCATTTAACTACCATTTTAAGTAACTTACAAGGTCACAGAGTAAGTAAACTTGTATCGTTTGATATACCTAAAGTAAAACTTGCGAGAAGGCACCTTGGAATACCAAATCCATTACAACAAATCAAATTATCTCAAGTGATTGAAACTAATTGGGCTCAGATCCAAGCGCATTATAGTAAATCAAATGTCTCTGCAAGTGTACCTGTTCACACCCCTTCTGGTAAACGAGCTGTTGCAACCACCTTTAGTTTTGGTGAACTACCTGTAGAAAGAGCTTTACGATCTCCAGGATCGAGAATACTTCTAAAAACTGATATTTCTAGATATTATCCATCAATTTATACTCATAGTATTCCCTGGGCACTCCATACCAAGAGTACTGCAAAAAGAACTAGGGGTAACTCACTTTTCGGAAATTTGATAGATGAAAGCGTAAGAAATTCACAAGACGGTCAAACAATGGGAATACCAATTGGTCCAGATACTTCTTTAATTGTTTCAGAGATAATAGGAAGCGAACTTGATCATCTTCTTCAGTTAGAAATACCTAACCTCAAAGGCTTTAGATATGTAGATGATTATTATCTCTATTTTGAAAATGTTTCAGATGCTGAAATAGCATGTGCAAAAATGACAAACATTTTAAAATCGTTTGAACTAGATCCTAATACTGTAAAAACTTCAATTACACATTTGCCAGAAATACTTGAGAAAAAGTGGGCACTTGAACTAAGGCTTTATGATATTAGAGAAAATCAAAAGGCCCAAAAAAGGGATATTATTAGTTATTTTAGTAAAGCTTTTGAGTATTCACTCGAATTTCCTAGTGATGCCGTTCTAAAGTATGCACTAAAAAGAAGTCGATCATTTAAAATATCTTATGATAATTGGCCATTATACGAGTCTTTAATCCTACGAGCGATGATAGACGAACCTAGTGTATTGCCCACTGCTGCTCAAATTCTCCTTTCATACCAGCAAGCTGGTTATACCTTAGCAATGACTAAGATTACCGAAACAATTTATGATTTAATTAAATACCATAGTAGGTACCGTCATACGTTTGAGGTGGCATGGGCACTTTGGATTGCGAAAAGTTTAAATATTTCAATCCCTGATTATATTGCAGATATGGTTTCAGAATTTGATAATTCTGTTATTGCGCTCATTGCCCTTGATTTAAGAGACTCCGGGCTCATATCAAGACTAAAAACAACTTTATGGCGAAATTATATGACGGTAACTAATCTTTCTGAAGAGCAATGGTTACTCACATATGAAGCACATATTAAAGGGTGGTTAAACTTGGCAAGTGGCAGTACCGCTTTCGGAGCTAATCAGTTTTTTAATACTTTAAAAAGTAATAATGTACAGTTTTATGATAAAACAGCAACCGTTAGTACCTTTATCCCGCCTTATTTAAATGGGGGGAACATATCTTTCGAAGATGTGCTAGAAAGATTAATTGAAAAGACAGGACTTGAGAAGACGGATATTGCTAAAAGTGACAATCTAAATTACGACATGCTCTTTCCATACATTGAATATTAATTTGTTATCTTACCTTCATCAGTATCTTTAATAACTAATTGATTAATTCTCAGATTTACAATAAGAAATATAATTGTGCATTTGTTTCCTGGGAGATTTAAAGTGCTATTTCCAATCGGCACGACGGCTGCGAGTAGGATCAGTAGAATACTATCGTTCTAGAATCACCCCTCATTCAAAGTGATGGTGGTGATTCTATCACTTTATAACCAATTATGTGCAACTTAACTATCTGATAGAATAAGAAATAAGGAAAAATCAATCAGGAGGAAAGCACTATGAGCGATTTTCGGTTAGATTCCATGAAACTAGATTACCTTTTAAAATCAATTGATGAAGGTGCTTTAAAATTACCCTCATTTCAACGGGATTTTAAATGGAAACAGGGCCAAATAAAAAAACTACTTGATTCAATACAAAAAAAACACCCAGCTGGCTCACTTCTATTTCTCGAAGTTAATCCACGCAAAAAACTGATTCAGGATGAACCATTTAAATATGCGGAAATTCCTACGGATACTACTGCCGATTATTTGGTGTTGGACGGGCAACAACGTCTCACATCATGTTATAGTGTTTTCTATAATAAAGGCGACTTTAAATATTTTCTAAATTTATTAGAACTTCACAAGCAAGTAGATGAACATGGTGCAGACAATATGGAATTTGAATCATTCATCATATCCAAAAAGGTTGACTTCTACCCTGACCAATATCTTGCACAACATTTATTACCTTTTTATTTTTTAATAAGCAAAGATGTATTAAGAGAAAAATTAGCATCTTATAAACAAAATCTGAGGGAAACTAATTTTGATCCAGGATATATAAATTTTATTGAAACGAAACTAGAAAGTATCCTTGATCCATTTTTTGATTATAGATTTCCTACCATTGCTTTACCTAAAACTCTCACCCTTGACGGTGTATGTAAGGTATTTCAGTCCATAAATACCACAGGTCTTAGACTCTCAGCTTTTGATATATGCGTAGCACGTTTTATGTCAGATGGCCAAGATCTTAAAAACAAACTTAAAACGGCATGCACTGATTATCCAAATCTAATCCCAGTGCTTGAAAAAGATGAAACCATTGTTTTACAAACTATAGCCTTGCTTAGTGATAAGTCCCCCAAACGTGACAAACTGGCTGATAACTTGACAAAGGAAGATCTAAGATTATGGGATAAGGCAATCATTGGCTTAAACCAATCAATTGAACTATTGAATGATTGGGGGGTTGGTCTGGATAAAAACGTGTCCCTACTACCATATCAACCAACAATACCCGTGATTGCATCCGTTATTGTCGATCGAGAATACGAAAGACAAGATGTCCCATCTCAAGCAAGTATCAAACAAAAGCTTAAACGTTGGTTTTATACAGTCTGCCTCATGACTAGGTATAACGAGGGCACAGACAATAAGATGAGAGATGACTTCCTTGCCCTCAAAAAATGGATACTGGATGACTCAAATGTTCCCGATTATATTGGGATACCAATCTATTGGCATCTTGATCAAACAATTAAACTTAATCGGGGCGGTGCAATAGGGAAGACCCTACTCTGTTGTTTAAACATGCAAAAGCCATCTGATTTTTACACAGGTCAACAAGTTGGTGTAGGCAGAAACGTTATCGAATCTCAACTTCATCATATATTCCCCAAAGGAACATACAAATCCAAATATGGTGATTTAATAAACTCTGTCTTTAATTACACCTACCTAACTCCTGATTCTAACAACTATATTCGGAATAAAGACACAAGTACTTATGTTGATGGAATAATGACAGCAAGGTCAATATCATCTGATACATTTAAAACCGAACTTAAAGGGCATTTGATTAATAACAATGCTTATGACAATTTAATCAACCAAAATTACGAACAATTTCTCAAAGAACGTGTTGAAGAATTTAGAATATGTCTCATTCAAAATGTTGGTCTAGATATTCGATTTGATTCACAAACTCATGATATCGATACCCTAGATGAAGAATATGATTTATCGGAAGATTAATAGCTAGTAATGTGGTAGATAACAGAAAAATCACAATAAAATGGCGCGAGGGCTTAGCCCCGCGCTATTTTATTGTAATGCGTATTATTTCCGAGCAAGTGCTTCCTTTAACTAAAGATTCGTGGTAGAGGTGATTGAAATAACTTTACTTACAATTTCAACATCTATAATCTTTTCTATAATGGGTTTGTAATTAGGGTTATCACTTGTAAAAATTATTTCCTGATCAATTCCAGGGTCAAACCCAGGCTCGTAATCCATTGGATAATACCTTTTAATAAACCCCTCAGATCTGTCAAATCTAGACACGGCAACAATTATATCTCCAGGTTTGATTTCAGCATTTTTGTCACAGCGAATAATTGAACCTTTAGGAATCGTTGGCTCCATTGAATCGTCTTCCATTTCGAGGATATATTCGTTAGGAGTTGAATTATTATCTTCTTGTTCTTCACCAAAGCTTATTTCATTTGGCAATCCTATGTTTACCCCTGAATTATATGTGTGTTGACTAAGGTACTTCGAAAAATGTAAATCTGATAACCGGTTAAAATACACTTCTAACATTGCGTATTCTCTTTCACTTACTCTGTTCCTATAACTTGTAATTATTATCTCCTTCGTTGTTTTTACTAAGTTTTTAATAAAAATACGAATATAATCAGGTGCTTTCTCCAAATAAGCCTCGTATAAAAGCTCCTCAACCATTGAATAATCACATACTTTTGCAATTGCCTCATTAACTTCGTCCGAAGCAGGAGGTAATTTACCTGTTTTTAGTTTACTAATATATGATTGGTCAATTTTCACACCAAATTCATTACATTTTTCCGCAATAGCTTTTAAAGTTAGGCCACTATCCTCAATCATTCTACTAAGCATTTCACTATAACTCATACTGAACACCTTCTATCCATTTAAATATTGTCATAAACACTCACAAAGTGACTAAAAGTTACATAAAAGTATTGACAGTGAACAAGGTTTATTATACCTTCTTATTGTAATAAAAAATCAAACGATGAATTTTAATTACAATAATGGAGGTGATTAAAATACAGGTCAAGTCTAATTCTAATATAATTTCTTGCTTCAATGAGATTGAGAACTATCTACAAATGCTAGCAAAGTCAAGAGCTATTCAAATTCAATTCGAGAAAAAGATTCTCGTGAAGATCGAGAAAGCACGGCAAGCCATGGAAATGAGCGCAGCCGATACCAGCATGTAGCAAAGCGGAATGCTGGCTTGGCCTTGATATGGAGTGGCGAGATGTGCCAGGCTGGTTTAGCGGACAGGCCCTTATTTGGCATGGCCGATAAGCCTGACCTGCACACTCGCAGAGGCTCCATGTCAGGGCAGAGGCTTTACTCAATAGTTCGTTGGTTGGATTTCTTTCAGGCGCACCCCATATAACATGCGCCTCTCAAATTACATCCCAAAGGTGGTAGATGCCTTGATCTTAAAGGGTTTTGACACTTTAGAATTCGGATTAAAAATCGAAAGTTATGAATCTGCTCTAAGACCTTACCTAGACAAGTTTAAAAAACTAAAAGAAGAAGCCCACGAATCCGGTATTGAGAAATCAATATTTATTAATGATCTCTTTCTAACGGTCCATCGAACTGGAAAGCGTCTATATCCTTATAGATTGTCTTGTGATGACTATACTATTTTTTTTGCTGATAAGGAATTAAAAACAAATCCACCAGTATTCGTCCATTTCTATTCAGGTTATATATGGTCCTACGGCTTGGATGATGCATATCAAAAATTTATCGAATGGTTTAAGTACATCACTGAAGCTGTATATAGTAACCAAGTTTCTCGTGCTGATCTGTGTGCCGATACTGATAAAGCAGTTTTCAGGGAAATTGATTTTAAGGGTATAGTTACAAGGGCTCAAAAAAAGGATATGTATCCAGATAGTTTACATTTGAATGGAAGGAAATTTTCTGGCTTTACAGTTGGAAAAGGAAGTCCAATATCTGCTCGTATTTATAACAAAACATTGGAAATCAAACGGTCGGGAAAAGAGTGGTTTAAAAAAATATGGCATGAATATGGCTGGATTGAAATGAAGGAGGTATGGAGAGTCGAATTCCAACTTCGAAGGGAGGTGCTAAAAGAGTTTTCGATTAACACCATTGAAGATTTATTGGAAAAGGAGAATGGTTTATGGGCGTACCTCACACAAGATTGGTTAACGATTAGACAGCCATCTCAAGATAATGTCTCACGTTGGCGGATAAAACGGAAATGGCGCATTATTCAAGAAGGGGGATTAAACTATATGGCATCCCCACTTACCCGAGACTTAGTTAAGGAAGGGAATATGATGCAGCTGCTCAGTCAAGGATCAGGCCTACTGCTATCGATTGCGGCAGTTGGCAATCACTCTTCTCTTGATGAAACAACTAGACTGTTTCAATCATGGGCAGAGATCGGATTAACCAAAAAAAACACGTCTTTCCAAAAAGAGAAAGAACGTAGAAGAAAAAAATACTTACTTACTGATTAAATTAAACTAATTTAGAGGGGATTACAATGGATTATAAAAAAATCACGACTGTGGAGGATTATCCACTTGTTTTACACGCTCACCATCTTGCTGAAATAATTGGTGTCTCTAAAAGAATTGCATACGAGATCATGGAGAGAACGGGTTTTCCGTTAATTCGAATTGGTCGCTGCAAACGAGTATCACGTGACGCCTTTTTTAAGTGGTTAAACGAACAATATATTTAAAAACAAAGGAGATCACATGAAGGGATACTTCCGAAAACGAGGAAAGACTTGGTCTTTTACTATCGATATAGGACGAAAACCCGATGGTAAAAGAAATCAAAAGACAAAAAGCGGGTTTAAAACTAAGAAAGAAGCTGAACAGGCTTGCGCAGAAATGATCTCTCAATTAACGAAAGGTGATTTTATTGAACCCAGCAAGAAAACCATTAGAGAAGCTATGATCTCTTGGTTAGAAATGACACTTAAACCCTCAATACGTGTGTCTACATTTGATAATTACTCAAAGGCAATATTAAAAAGAATTATTCCCGCTATAGGGCAATACAAAATTAAGGATCTACAAGTAGAAGACATTCAGAGATTCTACTTGGGTCTCATGGGAGAAGGTCTGTCCCCAGAGTATATAAGATACATCCATTCCATTCTAAAGAGCTTCTTCAAGCATCAAGTCAGAGTACAGAATATTGCGAGAAATATTGTCGATCTAGCTGTTCCTCCCCGTATCAAACGGAAAGAACAAAAAACCTGGACTATAGAGGAAGCTGTCAGGTTCCTTGAAACGGCTAAAAAGGCCAATAAGACTTACTACATAGCCTATTTACTTGCCCTATACACTGGTTTGAGAAGGGGTGAAATCCTCGCGCTTAGATGGAAAGACTGTGATTTAATCCAAGGAAAAGTTAGTGTCTGCCAAACACTTTATTATGGTAATCAAAAGTTCCTGTTTCTAGAACCGAAAACAAGCCGTTCGAATCGGTTGATCTCGATCCCTGACACGGTTATTTCTGAACTCATAGAACATCATGAAATAACAAAAAAGCGACAAAGTGAGTTGGGATCATCTTATGAAAACTATGATTTAGTTGTTGCAAATGAGATTGGTCAACCAATTAACCCCAGAACCCTAACTGGTCATTTTAGACAGAGTATTAAAAAAGCCAATGTTCCTTTGATTCGTTTTCATGACCAGCGCCATACTCATGCAACAATACTTTTGAAACTTGGAGAACATATCAAAATTGTTTCAGAGCGATTAGGACACACAAATTCGGCTATGACGATGAATGTATATAGTCACGTGACTCCCGATATGCAATATCAAGCTGCCGTAAAATTTGATACAGCATTCAAAAAAATTAAAGAAAGGAACTGACAGTATTCTTGAAGCGGTACTCATAGGGCCATAGATATCAAGGCCGGCCATTACGTCAAAGAAGACTGATTGCCATCGATTCATCGATTATAACAAATAATTTTAAGGAGAATTATTATATGAAAGAGATGGTTTTTGAAACAGTCTCAGGAGATAGATTTATCGGGATATCGGTGAAACCGTCTGATGAATCCATTTAAGAATCTTTGGGTTTTCCCGATCTATTTGCCAGAGAATCTTTTGACGGTATATTCATTTATCGTACTAGAGCAAACAAGATTATTTTTCTCAGTAATTCGGAGATTGCCCGAACGAGACCAGTGACCATTTTTGATACTGAATACGATTCTTCACGTAGCCTTAAAAATTGGAGGAATAAAAATGAGAAATAAATCAAAATTTGAAAAAGTGATTTCAGAACTGGGGTTCAATACAGATGCACCTATTAACTCTACTTCAAATATAAATTTAGAGACTGGGAAGACGAACCTAGCATTCATTATGCAGGGAGATAGCGATGTACTTTGGAATTCGGACTTAGGGTTAGCTGCAATCCGACATTTAATAGAGGTTAATGATAATCAATATAGTCATGCTGAACCTGAAATCTATGAAAAATATATACTTCAAATTTTGGATTCAATTGGTTCTGTAATTAAATGGAATGCGCCATATGAAGGTAAAAATATTAATGTAGTCAAAAGATTCATTGAAGATTCTTTAATGTCAAATGCATTTACGGAAGCTGAAGAGGAGGGTTTGATTAATAAAACCGATGATACTGATGATTCATTTTTTGATTGAAATGATTATTGAGTGATCTCCAATTATTGCTGATTGCTGAGTAGCAAAGAATGTGGATTTGGAATGGGTTCCCTCTCGGTGCCCTAGGCGGCGAGAGGGAGCAATATTATAGATTAAAATAGATGCCCTATTTTAGCTTTTCCCTTCTCCATCTTCCTATCATGTCATGTACCTGGGCACCGTTTATAAGCCTAATATTTAATGATTCCGCTGCTTCTATTGCGGCTCTTGTAAAATGGCTTGTAGTGACAATCCAGGCATCATAGCACCCATGCACTTGTTTACCAGCTTTTAATCGTAGAACAATATCATTTCCAACATTCTTCTTCCACCGTTTACATTGAACAGCAATTTTATACCCCTTCTTATCTTGGAGGATTAGATCAACTTCATGATCCCCAGAACCGCCAACACGTTTAACTTTATATCCTTTGTCAGTGTAAAACTGCTCCATTAAGCATTCAAAATCGGTTCCTGACATTTGATCAATACCTACCGTTAACAAATCGTCTGAGTTACTAGAGTTCTTTATTTGTGATTTCAGCGTTGGTTTTCTAGCTACTTTTTTTTGCGTCCCTGCTCGTTCTAAAAAGCTTCCAAATGCTCCATTAAACAAAGCACATACTATAAGAGAACCAAAAAAGAAATACATCCCCAAATTCAAATAAAAACATACACTCATCAAGATAAGCATGAGGATCCCTGTAAGCGCACTAGTAATATTTTTCTTATCACGTTTTGACAATTTCCTCATAAACTCTTATTCCCCCATATGGCATATCTGTCTACAGATTATTTAAATGTAATTTGTAGAGAAAACAAAGTCATTGTGGTCAATCTGTGGTCAATAAAAGAAATAAAAAATTTACTCAAATCAAAAACCCCTGATCTCTCAAGGGTTTTCTCCATCTATTTACGCTCTAACAAAGCCACCGACTCCACATGCCCCGTATGCGGAAACATATCCACCGGCTGCACTTCCACCACCGCATACTCCACCGCCAGCATCTTCAAATCCCTCGCCAGCGTAGACGGATTACAGGACACATACACCACCCGCGTCGGCTTCATCTGCAGAATCGTCGTCAACAACGCCTCATCACAGCCTTTGCGCGGCGGATCCACCACGATCACATCCGCCCGAATGCCTTTCTCCTTCCAGGCGGGAATCACCACCTCGGCTGGCCCTACCTCAAAGCTCGCATTCTCAATCCCATTGAGCGCGGCATTCCGGTTCGCATCCGCAATCGCCTCAGGCACAATCTCCACGCCATACACCCGTTTCGCCTTCTGCGCCAGAAAGAGAGAAATCGTCCCGATCCCGCAGTAGGCATCGATCACATTCTCCTCCCCGCTCAGCCCGGCATACTCCAGCGTCTTCTCATACAGCACCCGCGTCTGCTCCGGATTCACCTGATAAAACGACCGTGCCGAGATGGCAAACTTGATCGGCCCGATATAGTCATAGATGACATCGTCGCCCCAGAGCGTCTTCGTCTCGTCGCCAAAAATGACATTCGTTTTCCGCTCGTTGATATTTTGCACGATGCTCTTCACAGCAGGCACTGCGAGGCGAATCGCTTCGATCAACTGCTCCCGACGCGGGATAAACGCTTCTGTGGTCACCAGCACGACCATGACGTCTCCCGTACTCGCCCCAACCTTCGCTACGACATGACGCAGCAGCCCAGAATGATTGACCTCGTCATAAGCAGGAATCTCCAGCTTCGACGCGATCCGCTTGACGGCAAGCACCACTTCATCGTTAGCTTCGTGCTGGATCAGACAGGCATTGATATCGATAATGTCGTGAGTCCCTTCCGCATAAAAGCCGGCGATCAGTCCGCCTTCCCGCTCGCCGATCGGCACCTGCGCCTTGTTCCGATAACGCCACGGGTTGTCCATGCCCAGTGTCGGATGAACCGGAATCGCTCCTTCTCCCTCCACCGAAAATCCACCAATGCGTCGTAGATTGTCCTTCACGATCTGCTGTTTGTGCAGGAGCTGTTGGGCATAGTCCAGATGCTGCAGGGAGCATCCCCCGCACTGGTCAAAGACCGGACAGGGCGGCGCCACCCGGTTAGCGCTAGGCTGCAGGATTTCTTGCAAATCGGCAAAGCCGAAATTTTTCTTCGCATGGACAACGCGGGCGCGGATCCGTTCTCCGGGCAATGCTTTTGGCACAAAAAGCGTGTAGCCTTCGTACCGACCGACTCCGGCGCCTTCATGATTCAGCCCGGTCACCTCTAGCTCGACAACTTGTCCGAGCGATACGGGATATGTATGTTCACGTGCTGCTGCTTTCGGTGTAGCTCGTTTTTTCTTTGCTGTCTTTCCCACTCCATCGATTCTCCTTACCTCTTATCTTTTGGAAAAACCGGAAACCCCAGGGGAGCAAGCCTGCGCTCACGAGCCCCTAGGGTACGAATACCTCAATATGTCCCGGCAGTGCCCAGCATTCACAGGGCAATTGACCACCCAGCTCACCGTCAAGATTAAGCTGAACGGCCTCATCGCCGAGCGAGACGGCCTTCAAATAATCCGTCTGAAAATGGAGGATGTGCGGGTCCCGCAGATGCTCTCCACGTATGGTCAAGGTCGCCAAGCGAATGATTTCCGGTAGGCTTGCCTTTTTTACGACGATGCAATCCAGCTTGCCATCGCTGATATCTGCACCTGGCGCAAGCTTGTCGAAGCCCCCGACGGAATGGCTGTTGGCGATCAGGAAAAGCATGATCTCGTCATCGATCACGACCCCTTGCCTTGTCTCAAGACGCATGCGTGTAGGGCGCAGCGATGGCAGCTTTTCCAGACCTTTCATATAATAGGCCAGCTGTCCGATCAAGGTTTTCATTTTGCTTGGTACTTCGTAGGTGAGTTCGGTCAACGAGCCTCCGCCCGCAATATTCATGAAATAACGATCATTGATCCTGCCCAGGTCGACCTTTTTCGTCTGGCCTTTGGAGATGATCCGGCAAGCCCTTTCCACGGATCGGGGTACGCCGATCGCGCGGGCAAAATCGTTGCTGGTGCCGCAAGGGATAATGCCGAGGGCAGGGCGCCCCTTTTTCTCTGCCATGCCATTGACCACTTCGTAGATCGTGCCATCTCCACCAGCCGCGATGATGACATCGAATCCACGGGCAACAGCACGCTCTGCTTCCTCGGTCGCGTCATGTTCGCCTCTCGTCGCGAAGCAGGATGTCTCATATCCAGCCTCTTCAAGCAGGTTCAAGATGTCTGGGAGGCGGCGGCGGATGATTTCACGTCCTGAGCTTGGATTATAGATGAGCCGCGCTCTTTTCACTTCCTGTCCCTTCTTCCGTGTTAAACGATTTATCTTTTTACTCATCTCATCATATCCTGTATAGCCAATTTTGGGAATCGCTATGCTGCACGTTACATGGTAAGATATACAAAAAGGACACTTTTTGTGTCAATGGAGGATAATCGGATGACTCAGCGTGTGATTGTAGGCGTTGATGTGGGGGGCAGCAGCATCAAGATGGCTTTGCTTTCCACGGAAGGTGAAATTGTTCACAAATTAGAAGAACCGACACCAGCGGGTGACGATCAGGTAATAGCGAAAATCGATCAAATGATAACATACATACTGGAAACGGCAAACGCTTCCAAAGAACAAGTAGCAGGAGTAGGCATCGGGGTGCCAGGGCCTGTGGAAGCTGGGACGGGCTTCGTGTTTCAGGCAGTCAACCTGAACTGGAAACAGGTCCCCCTCAAAGAAAAGCTGGAAAAAGTGACGGGGCTGCCTGTCTATGTAGACAATGATGCCAATGTGGCGGCGCTGGGCGAAATGTGGAAAGGCGCTGGACAAGGAGCCAAGGATATGGTCATGATCACCTTGGGCACTGGTGTCGGCGGCGGCGTGATTTTGAACGGAAAAGTGATCAACGGCACAAACGGCGTGGGCGGTGAGATCGGACACATTACCATGACCCCGAAAACAGGACCTGCCTGCAATTGCGGAAAAAGAGGGTGTCTGGAAACGTATGCATCTGCGACAGCGATCATCCGCGAAGGTACCGAGCTGGCCAAGGCCGGAAAAAGCTCACACTTAGCGGCAGTCCTTGCCCAAAAAGGCAACCTGCGTGCCAAGGATATTTTTGATGCCGCTCATGCTGGTGATCAAGAGGCGCTCAACATCATCGATGATGTTGCCCTCTATCTCGGGTTGGCGTTTTCCCATCTGGCGAACCTCCTCGATATTTCTAAAATCGTCGTCGGTGGCGGTGTCTCTGCGGCGGGTGATATCCTGTTCTCCCGGATTCGCAAGGAATTCACCCACTATATCGCCTTCCCGTTCCTCGCTGATTCCTGCGAGATCCTCCAAGCGACGCTGGGCAATGATGCGGGTGTAATCGGGGCTGGCTGGTTGGTCTATGATCAGATGAACGCATAAAACGATTGAATTGAAAAATAGGAACGCTCCTTTCCTCTTATGGGACAGGAGCGTTTTTTCATCATACAGCAAAGGCTCCGCCAAAGACTGGCGCAGCCGCGTTTTTCCCATTAACTCCGCAGAATATTCAGACGCTGCTCATGCAGGTCGATCCGCGGTTCCAGTTTATTCTGCAAAAATTGATACCAGCGCTGGCGATAACGCACTTGTGGTCCGTCGGAGTCGACGTGAACCTCCAGCTGCATCATTTCCGGAATGGAGATCGGATTTTGACTCTCTACGATCGGCTTGTCTTCATTGAAAATTTTCAGGTTATAACTCATGAAAAACTTGTTCATGCCGGGAATGTGGCGGGCAAAGTTGCGTCCGGTCACACAGAACACTTTTGACTGATTCTCGTCAATCGGCGTAAAGCAGTAATAGTTGATGAAGGAGCGCTTGCCGCCCCAAGGTCTGCGCAAGATCATGTGCTGCGGAAAAATGAACTCGATATGGGCGCCGTCTACGTGGATGTCCCAGTTATTCCCCTCCACGGTGAAGGAAAACTGATCCAGCGTAGGCTTCATATAGCGACCGATCGTTTTGCGATGCACAAAGTGAAGATGAGTCATGTCGAGAATGCTTTCCACCACCCGTGTCACATGCGCTTGCCAAGTGACCATCGTAGGGGTAAAGGTATATTGATCGTCATACAGATCCTTGAACAGCCCAAGCGGAGGCAGCTTATCCTCGCTTTCCACCTGCTGCGGGTAGAGCCAGATCAGAGAGGCTGCCTCCCTCACCGGATATGACCGAGCATGAGCCATGGACGGGACTGGTTTGTTGGGATGAGCCGGAATGCTCACACACGTACCGTCTCCTTCAAACCGCCAACCGTGATAGGCGCATTGCAGTTGTCCGCCATTGCAGGAGCCGAGAGACAGATCGGCTCCCCGATGCGGGCAGTAGGCGTTCAAACACCGCACTACCCCCTTATCATCGCGAAACAACACATAATCCTTGCCGAGAAGTCTTACTTTGATCGGTTTATTCCCGAGTTCCTTCGACCAGGTCACCGCGTACCAGGCCACCGGGAAAATGTTTAGATCGATATTCATAATTCCACCCCCGAAAGGTCACTCGTATTTCGTTTTGCCACTGTCATCCAAATGCCTGTGCGCGGCTGCAGCGTAATTTTGGCAATCGGCTCCACCGGACGATCCGGTACCAAGGTGAAGCGATAATCACGATACAAGGTCACGATGACGAGGAACGCCTCCAGCATGGCCAAGCCTCGCCCGATACAGATGCGCGGCCCGCCTCCAAAAGGAAAATAGGCGTAAGTCGGCAGCTGTCGGCCCAATCCGCCGCTCCAGCGTTCCGGCCGAAACGCATCCGGGTTGTCGTAGTACGTTTTGCTCCGATGCATGACATACGTCGACATGAACACTTGCGTCCCTTTGGGGAATTGGTGCTCCCCCAGCTCAAACGGTTCAGCCGCCATGCGTACCACCGACCAAGATGGCGGATACAGTCGCAAGCTCTCTGCAAACACGCCGGACGTATAGTACATCCGCTCCATGTCGGCAGGCTCTGGATCACGACCGGCAAGTACCCGTTCCATCTCTGCCAGCAAAGCCTCTTCTGCTTCCGGATGCTTGGCCAGCAGGTAAAAGGTCCAAGCTAATGATGTCGCGGTAGATTCATAGCCGGCGATCAGGTGGGTGATGACCTCGTCCCGGATCTGCTGCGGTCCGATCGGATTGTCTTCTTCCTTCGCCTTGGCCAAGAGCATGGACAGCAGATCTTCTCCTTCTTCCTGTCCCGCTTCCTCCTGCTTGGTCTGCATGATCGTGTAGACCATGTCGTCCAAGCGTTTGATATCCTGTTCAAATGCTGCAACCCGCATGGGATTATCCATGCTTTTTTGCGGATTGGCGTTTACGTCATAAATATAGTCCATGATTCTTTGAAGCGAATCCGTTACAATTTCAAAGTCAAACGTCGTCTTGTATCCGAAAAAGGCTTGGAGCGCCACAGACAACGTAATTTTTTTCATTTCCTCAAACAGGTCGAGACTGGCTCCATCCTGCCATTGCTGCGAGATCGCTCTCGTCTTATCCAGGATCATCGAGGTGTAGGCATTGATGCGCCGGGGGACAAAGGCAGGCTGGATCATTTTTCGCTCCCGCATCCACCGCTCCCCTTCGCTGGTAATCAGCCCTAGCCCCAACAGCTGTCTCCATTCATTCATGCTCGGTTTGATAAACTTTTTGTAATCGTGAACCAATATTCTTTCAATGTACTCGGGGTGATTGATCAAATAAAACGGATAGGGACCAAAACGCAAATGCGCGATATCCCCTGCCTCTCTTGCCGCACGTTGAAACAAGGCGAGAGGGTCCTTCTGGAATTCCTTTACATGTCCTGTCAGCTCATCTGCACCGCTGACGATCGGCAATTTGTCGCATGAGATCATGTGCCTTCCACCCCTTTCACAAAGAAAATAACGGATGAACATCGGGCATTACGCTGACTCTCTACGGGTATGGATGCGGATAAGGATTGGTCGGAGAAGTCGAGAAGCCGAGTGCTTTCGGTACTTCCGTGATCCGTTTTCCACCCAGCAGGCGATATTTGAAGCTTCCGGACAGATGCAGCATCCCGGGAACGATCACCCGCACTACATGAGCCCCAATCTTTTTCAAATCCGGCGTAGTCAGATCGACTACATAAACATCCAGATCTTTTTCCTTCAACAAACGAACGACTTCATTTAAGTCTTCCTCTACGGATGTGCTCGCCAATGCTTGAGCTACACTCAGCGTGGAAGCAGCCGACACTGGGCGGAAGGGAAACAGCGTCTCTGCCTGCGGATGCACCAAATAACCGCCTTGTTTCTGCAGCTCCGGATACATCGAATAGAGAACGGCATGCTTCT
Source organism: Bathyarchaeia archaeon (assembly GCA_035644815.1). Taxonomy (GTDB): domain Bacteria; phylum Bacillota; class Bacilli; order Brevibacillales; family Brevibacillaceae; genus Brevibacillus_F. Next base: position 42,068 of record DASQNU010000285.1, read on the forward strand.
GGAACGTATCCACATTTTCAAAAGCAGGTCCCGGCTCCCAATCTTTATAATAGGAAAGCAGCTGCGGGATGTAGGGGAAGCTCTGCGCACATTCCAGCAACGCCTTATCGATGGCGGCCAATGGATTGCGCCGACAGGATCCGCCTACATGGATCAACGTGCGATCCTCGCCCGGCCGGTGAGCAAACGCCAAAATGGTCGGCACGGGAACGTCCAGCGTCATGTCATACAATGTAAACGTGATTCCGCTGTCCGTCGGAAATACGTGATCCCATCTGGAGTAGGACGCGATTAAGTCCGACGGGAGTTCGCGCGGCGGCAGCTTGTTCAGCCAAGAGATCGAGACAGCATCTCGCTCAATGACCTCATACAAGCCGCCCAGTATCGCCGCCTGCAAGGAGGGACCCGCGGCCAGCCCCGTAGAAATCGAGGGGACGATCCGTGTCTCACCTTTTACAGACTTATAGGGAAGATAGACGAGTGAGGCAGGTAGCCAGACAGGACGCTTGTCCGGATACGCGTAGCCTTGCACCCAGCGCAGCGGCGTCTGCTCGGTAAACCGTTGGTATGGAAAGCCGCTCTGGGCATACTGTTCCGCTGAAAATAGCGCAAAGCTCTCGGGGTGGACCGCCTCTTTCTGAAGCTCCGCCCACGTGCTCAATACCAATCGATCCTCGTCATACATACTGGCGGCATATCGTTCGATCGATTCTCCTATAGCCGCATAGATGGCGTCCTGCTCCGCATAGCCCGCTCCGGAATGGCGCATGATCGGCATGGGGCTGTTGATCAGGGAGTTATCCGTCGTCGTGCTGCCATAGGAAAAAATGCGAGGTTCCTTTTCTCCCATCTGGACAGAGAAAATATCCCGCAGCAGTCCTACCCGAGGATTGACGGCTTGCATCAGATTATTTGGATATTCACGATGTTCCATCTCCGCTTTTTGTCGGGCATAGCAGGCGGGACAGCGCGGTACTGGCAGCAGGTCATGCTCCTCTGCCACGACCTTTTCCTCGTTGCTTAACCAAACAACCTTGCCTTTCAACACCGATGAGGCGGATGTGTCTTGGGTGTAGCGAATGGTTTCGGTTACCACCCGATTCGCCCACTCGCCAAGCAGCTGCCAGGATACCAGACTCTCTGCCGGCAACTCCTGTGTCTCCTGGATGAACTGGGCATATTCATGCCGCAATTTGCCTTGGGGGTCATTCATACTGAGCCGAAGCTGGAAACAATCGTAGCAAGGCAGCATGTCGCCCGGCTCCCAGTAAGGGCCCACATAGCCTTCCCCTCTCTTCTCAAGACCGGCGAACAGGACAGGAAGCCCTTTTGCCACACACGCACGATTGATCTCATAAGGCAGCGGATCATGGACACGGTCAGATACTGCCACGACCAACCCCTGATGATCTGCCAATCTTCCCCGCCAATCATTTTCCAGATCATCTGCGTCGATCACCGTGACTGGCATCTGGAAGGATTGGAAAATCGCTTGGAAATGAAGGCTCAGTTTTTGGCGAGTGATCAACAGTGCCGACGTAACAGAAGAATCCGGCTCTTCCGTTTTCTCCTGAACAAATCCTTTTGCCCGAAACGAGTGGAGTATCTCCTGCAAGGTTGCCAGATTCATCTGGTTTGCAGCTTCCTGCGCAATTTGCTCGATTGTACGTTGCCCGTCCAGCAACGGAAGCACATGTGTAACGAATCGGGAAAACAGCGGGCTTTTTACGCGGAATAAACCGTCTGGACAATCCACATACCCAAATTCTTCATTTACCGCCGTCATCTTGACCCCCGGTGGCAAGACAGGACGCACGGCGAGTGGATTTGCCTCGTTTTTCAGCTCGATCATGACAAGACCTCCCTTCTGTTCATTACCTTGCTTACTGCTATGTATGAATCAAGTAGATGTCAGGAATATGGAGAGGTGGCCAAGGTGTCGAGATTCCTCCCACCACCCTGGCCGGTTATGCAGATTCAGCGAAAAACTACTCGGTATCTACGTCAATTTCGAGGGAGCTGCAAGATGTCGCGATGATGAAGTTTTCGTTCACTTCTGGCGCTACTTGCACTTTTTCGTCCATGATATCCAGCTCGAGGGAGCTGCAAGAAGTTGCGATGATGAAGTTTTCGTTCACCTCTGGCGCTACTTGCACTTTCTCGTCCATGATATCCAGCTCGAGGGAGCTGCAAGAAGTTGCGATGATGAAGTTTTCGTTTACCTCTGGCGCTACTTGCACTTTCTCGTCCATGATATCCAGCTCGAGGGAGCTGCAAGATGTCGCGATGATAAAGTTTTCGTTCACCTCTGGCGCTACTTGCACTTTCTCGTCCATGATATCCAGCTCGAGGGAGCTGCAAGATGTCGCGATGATGAAGTTTTCGTTCACCTCTGGCGCTACTTGCACTTTCTCGTCCATGATATCCAGCTCGAGGGAGCTGCAGGATGTTGCGATGATGAAGTTTTCATTTACTTCAGGTGCAACACTTGTTTTTTCATCCAGGATCAACAACATGAAAAACACTCTCCTTTAAATTTGTTTTTGAGGTGGTGCATTTCTGACATCTACCTATGAGGCACTGCATGATCATTCCGGGGCTATGCTCAACTCTACCTCCCTTCAAAAAATAAAAGAGGCTGCCCCAATCGATAACAGTCCTGTTACCGATTGGTACAACCTCCACATTCATCATATCACCCTGTCTGGGATGAAATCAACAGATTTTTCCAAATTTTATAGAAAGTTGTAAATCGATAATTAAAAGAAGGGGTCAACGTTTCTTTTCGGTACGTTGACCCCATGTGTAATACTGTTTCCAGTCCATGAGAGCAGACAAGTCAAACACGTCGTGATACACCTTTGCGAGTTCCGCGATTGTCTCTGCAGGGAGACCGCTTTCGGCCAGCGACTGTTCAAAAGCGTGCACAGCCCTTTTCTTCTGTTTGGCGGTCTTCCCCCAAATGGTGCCAAGCCGGACCATCAGGTAGGTCCCTCTAACCGTCAGATTGGCGATCCCCCAAAAGCCAGCATCACCAATGGAGTAGGTCTCCTTTTTCCCATTTTCCATTTCCTGCTGCTCAGCGCTCATGGCTCTCATCCAGACCCATTACTTTGCTTACTTCACGCAGTGAAACCATGTAATCGGCTGCCATTTTTGCCGCCACATCCTGAGGCATTCCGGCCTCGATTAGATGCTTGTACAGACTGCCTACCGCCTTCCCCATGTTACTGGCCACTTCCTCCGAGTAAAAGGAATGCAGCAGGCTGCGAATCAGACCCGGAACCTTTTCCGTTGCCAAATCGAGCAGACTGGAAATTTCCTCGACATTTACTTGTTGTTTATCCATGGATGATCTCCCCTTCTTTTCTGCCTTTTCCTATCCGGCCAACCTGGTCAAACTTCTCACGATGCGGGCGAATACCCGTAGTTCTTCCATGGCTGGTTCGAAAGAATTGCGTATGTCGTCCCATTCGTCACGATACTTTTCCTGGATCAACGCGAGTACATCCGGAGATGGTTCGGTGCGTTGGAAATGAACATGCCCGATCATTTCCTGTTCCTCTTGCTGATCAATTTTTTCCAAGATCGATTGGAAGAGCTGATTCGTATCCATCGCCATAACAGCAGGCTGCTCCTCTACCTCCGACTCGATGGCTTCCTGCAGTGATAGAAGAAAACTCACTTCCTCCCTGCAAGCTGCACAGCCAGACAAATGCGCGTAAACGTTCACTCTCTCCGCAGCTTCCATGGTACCGTTGATCAGCCACGGCAAGGACATTTGGATCTCTTCACATCTTGTTTCCATGCTACTCAGCCCCCCAATCTGCCAATTCCTTTTTCAACAATTTTTTGATGTGAAACCATCTGCTTTTCACCGTACCTTCGGGAATGTCCATGATTTGTCCGATTTCCTTGTACGAGAAACCATATTCAAACACTAGTGACACCAGCTCTTGGGTATCCGTCGGCAGCTTTTCCAGGACACTGCGAATCGCCACGCTTGTTGACAGCTGTTCGGAAAAGTCCAGTTCTGCCGGCAGCTGAACTTGTTCGTCCGTGTCTTCTGAAGACGCCGCCAGCTGCTCGCTGCGTTTGTATTTTTCCCTTAGCATATCCATCATCTTGAACCGGGCGATCCCGAATACCCAGGCGCTCGGGGCTGCTTTTCCCGTATAGGAGGAGGCTCCTTTCCAGATGGCGACAAAGATTTCTTGCATCATGTCATACACCAGGTGCTCGTCATGAAAGCGTCTCTTCAAGTAGGCGGCAAGCGGACCCACAAAGTGGTGGTACAGCTTTTCAAATGCGTTCCGATCGCCATTTGCTATTTGCTGAATCAGGTATCGATACTCCGTTTCCTTTTCCGCTCTGTTCGCTGTAATGCCGCACACCTCCTGTTCAACCAACGATAGGATGACTTTGCTCCTCATCAGTGGAGTCGTGAAAACACGGAAAAAGGTTCAACCATGCCCGCTAATTTTCCGCGTTCACAATTTTGACAAATTTGTTTAACATTACTTTTCTTTACCAATTTTCAAAATTTTTACAAGGAAATCATTTACATTTTACCTCAATGCTATATAATTTTCACTAATTCCATAGCTACAACCTCCCCCCTCATCGACCTCTGAGCGCATCTTTCGCCCAATGCTCTTTTTCACTACGTTGACGAAAGGAAGGTATGTATTTGAGCACGCTGATCTTTTCTTGTGCCGATTTTGATTTCCGCCAGCTCGAAGACGAGTCCTACGAAATTCAGACAGCGGGCCATCTCTATCGAGTTGCGAAAAACGAGCAAATCGACGCTCTCTTTCGCAACATTCTGCCGCAATTGACCGGAACGGTCCCGGCAGATCAAGTCCTCTCCCCAACCGACTTGCAAATCCTGCAAAGTGTTGCTCCGCAATTGATGAAAATGGGCATCCTCTTTTCCCTCGATCAGGCCCATCAAGGCTATGTGGAAAGGGAAGCCGACCGCCAGCTCTACACCCTTTTGGCAAGAACCAAGGAAAACCCGCTCGACTCATTTATCCGACTCAAGCAGCTCAACGTTCACCTCGCAGGCAATCTGGCCATGAGCCGCATGCTGCAGCCCTTGCTTACCGCCAACAGCTGCAAGGTTGCCATCGAGCCGGAGTTCCCGCTGCCTTCCATCGCGTCGATGGATTCCGCATCCTCATTGGTCATCGTTTCCTTGGCGCACACGCAAAAAGAGCTGCTCTCCTCCCTCAACAAGTACTTTCTGAACCACCAAATTCGCTGGGTACCCGTCCTGTTTGATCCGGAAAAAATTACGATTGGCCCTTGGGTCTGGCCAGAGCGCTCCTCCTGTCTCTCCTGCATGGATACGCATCCGCATCACCCTCACATAGACGAACCAATCTCCTGGGATGTGGATTTGACCCGCACGTTTTTCAAAGGATGGACGTCTTGCCAATCCAATACGATGCACTGGGTCGCCGCCATGCTCAGTATACAGATCAATCAGGCCTTCGGTTCCCTGACCAAGCAAACGCCTTGGGGTCGGATCATCGAATTCGACTGTCAACAGCTGACGCAGACCAATAAACGCGTCTGGAAGCACCCCTCTTGTCCGGTGTGTACGGACAACGCCAGACAACCGCAGCTATGGGTGGAGGCGACGCGATAATGCAGACAGCCGCCCATTCTTTAGACAAGCAGCTCTTTTTGGCTGTAGCTACAGGGAATGAGTACTTGCAGCTTAAGCAGATGCCTGCCATGCCCTATATGCCGCTTTACGCCTATGCATCCAAGCTGTCCTTTCAAGCTACGGACATGTACCAGATCGGGGTCAGCACGATCAAGGAGCATGGTGCGTCCGCCAGTATCAAACGTACCTTGGCAGCCTTCCTGCAGACCCAGTCCTCGTCTGATCCGTCATCCTCTTCGGTTTGGTATGAAGGGATTGGCTTGGAGCGAAGCGGTGTGCAGGCGGAGTTGTCCGGGTGTTACCAAGCGCTGGAGCGGTCCTGTGCCGCTGCTCTGGAACTGACGTCGCATCAGAGCATTCGCCTCGATAACTGGGAAGCTGATTTCCCCCGTTTTCACACGGTTCTGCGGAATATAGAAGATCTGGCTGGCACGGTGGAAATATACAAAGTCGAGGTGTATGGACTGCCTGGGATTGCGGCTGTTTTGCAGCTGGCTGAATTGCCGCACGTGCTGGGGGCCCTGTCACTTGGGTTGCATCTGTCTGCTGCATTGGAAAGAGCTGTCGAGCGTCTTTTGCACACCTTTTCTCTGTATACCTACCAGCAGGATGCGGGAGTACGTCCTCTTGCAGCATGGTGCAGCACGCCCAAGGAGTCATGGCCGCCAAAAGCAGCTATAGAATCGCTGACCATGTCGTGGACTGAGTTGAACCAGCAATATCCGGCGCGGGAAGCCGCAGTAGAGCTGGATACTTTGAGAGATTTGGTTCAGCGCAATGGTTGGTCCTTGCACGCAGCCCCGCTTACTCATGAATTGCTGGACGAGCTTCAACTGCATGGGGTGTCCGTCCGGCTGGACCAGCTTCCGATGAGCTGCAGCGGATACGAGGACAGCCTTTGGTTCCTGCCGTTGGAGTGCCCGCTGCTGCCCTCCATGAAATACATGCCGGATGGCCGACAGGATACGGAGCTCTCCCGGCTGTACCACGAAAACTCAAAAATTCATGAGCATCAGCGGCCAGACGATTTCATTTTTCCTCCCTCGCTGATCGATCCTCACATGCAGCGCGTGATCAGCAACGGGGTCAAGGATTTTCGCTATGCCCCCATTCGTGTCAAACTCCCGGATGTCCGCGAACGCCGGACGATACCGATCGAGGAAGCGATCCTTCGGCGTCGCAGCACGCTGCCTTTGACAGAGAAGCCGATGTCGCTGGAAGAGCTTTCTCATTTGCTCTACTTTTCCTATGGTGTTACAGCGATCGCTCGCAACCGGCAGGAGGGGATCGTCAATCCGCTCCGGGCAGCTCCCTCTGGCGGCGCCCTTTATCCAGTCGATATGTACCTGCTGATCGAGCACGTGGAGGAGATGACCCCCGGGATTTATTACTACCATCCGCATGAACACGAATTGCTGCTCGTCACTGGCCGGTACCGGGCGCAGGATGTAAAGAACCACGTCAACGCCTCACACCGGTTGGAGATGGCTGCCATTACGCTGTTTTTTGTCGGAAACTTCCGGCGCAACCAGTGGAAATACAGGGAGAGAGGCTACCGGATCGTCAATCTGGATTGCGGCCATCTCGGCGAAAACTTCATCCTGGTATCTTCCAGCCTCGGCTTGGTCGCCCATGGACTGATGGGTTTTACCGATGATTTTTTCAACCGCTTGCTCCAGCTGGACGGTTCAGACGAAGCGCTGCTCTATATGATGTGCGTGGGCAAAGGCACACACTAACGAATAGGCGGTGAATCCATGAAAACAGAACAAGAACGCAATGCGCTGCAGACACGCCCGCGGCTGCGCGAAGGCGTGAAGATGTACAGCGCGACGAAGGAATATGGCTACATCGAGACGCAAAAGGGATTGTACCGGATTAAAAGCTCGCTGTTTTCTGCCTTTGTCGAGCACACCGTCCCGCTTCTCGATGGCAAAAACACGCTGCTGGAGCTGACAAAGAGCCCCCCTGCAGGGATGAACAGCAGCGAAGTGGAGAATTTTGTGGAGACCTTGACGACAAACGGCTTTTTGCAAAACGAGGAGGATTCCGCTGCGGCCTCTCACCAGTTGCCCGTTACGGTCGTCGGGTTCGGCAAATTAGCGGAGCAATTTCATTCTTACATGCTGCGCCTGGGGATTTCGAATGTCGATTTCGTCTCCCTACAAGGCCAATCAGCAGAGTGGGAGCGTGACTTCCTACAACGAACTGGACTCACTGTCGTCGTTGCCGATACCTCACAGGATCCGCGCTGTATTCAATTCAATCGCTGGGCGATCCAAAACAATCTCGCCACACTCTTTGTCGGACTGGAGAAAAATGGGCTTGCTTATATCGGTCCGCTCTGGGAAGCTCACGCCTGCCTCCCCTGCTATGAGTGCTTGCAGCTGCGCTTGAATATGAACGACCCTCAAGGAAAGCTGCGTTACGAGTTTTCCCGCCATCTGCTGGACACGGGTCAAACACCTGTCGAGATCGTGATGGCACCTGCCTTTCGGGAGCAGCTCTTTGCAGCGGCTGGCTGGCACCTATGGCAATATGCGCACCAAACCGAACATGCGCATGATCTGAAGGGACAAGTTCTATGGCTGGAGGAAAACAGCACGCTTCCCGCACCCAAAGATGCTCTCTATCCCGTCCCGCGCTGTCCCTCCTGCCAGGAACGGCAAGCAAAGGAAGCTGCCCAGCTGCCGGACTATCCCAACGATCTGCGAAAAGCAGTCAATTCTCGCATCGGGCTGGTCAACAAAACCTTCGATCTGGAATTCTCGCCGACGGATCCCAAGATATTCAGCTCAGCCAGTGTGACGCCTGAGCTTTCGGTCATCAACAGCTTGCTTCCGATGCTCGTGCATTCCGGAGCTGGCTACACCCCTGAAGCGGCTTTACACTCGGCGATTGGTGAGACGTTGGAGCGTTATGCAGGCTCTTTGTACGATGAAAAAGCGCTGCCGCTGGCAACCTGGAAGGAGCTGCCCAATGCCATTCACCCGGAGGAATTCGCCCTGTTTTCCGCCGAGCAATACGCGCAGCCGGGCTTTTTGTATCGTCCTTTCAAGGAGGACACACCGATTCGCTGGACAAAAGGGACGGACCTGATCAGCGGCGAGGAGGTCTGGGTACCCGCAGCGATGGTCTATATCCCGTACCGACGGATCAGAGAGGAAACCAATATTACGGTCTCGCTGACGACGGGGCTCGCTGCCGGACCGACTTGGGAGCATGCGATCTTGACGGGATTGTACGAGGTCATTGAGCGCGATGCCTTGGCTGTCTCCTGGCTATGCAAACTGCCGCCGTGCGAGGTAAGCTCCGAGCTGATCGCCGCCAATCCGACCTTTGCCAGTGTTTTTCCCAAAGATACCGGGCTTACATACCGTTTCTTTGATTTAAGTCTCGACATCCCTGTCCCAGTTACACTGGCCATGATCGAAAACGTGGAGCAAGGGCGGACGATGCTGCGCATGGGCAGTGCCTGCCGCCGCAACCCGCTGGCGGCGATGGACAAAGCCATGTTGGAGGCGACCCAATGCTTCCCCTACATCCGCGCTCTCGTCAAAGACCATCCGCTCGGCGCGCCGGTGGCAGATTACTCCACCATCGATACGTTCCAAAAGCACGCCGTGTTCTATACCAAATATCCACAGATGCGCAAACAGGTCGGATACATCATGGATCCTGAGGTACAACGCAGCTTATCCATGCGCTCTACCCCGCTCCACTCTACTTTAGAAATGGCAGCGTCATTGGGAGAAGCCGATGCCAAACGAGATTTGCCCGCAGTAATCGATCGCTTGCAGAAAAACGGCTATCGGGCGATCGGGGTCGACCTGACGACACCTGATTTGCGGATGCTCGGTGTCCGGGTTGCCCGTGCTGTTGTCCCCGGACTTGTTCAACTGACCGGCAACCATCCGTACCGCTTGCTGGGAGGTCGCCGCTTGCAAGAGCTACCCCAAAAGCTTGGCTTTGCGTTGAAGCCGGACAATCCATACCCACACCCGTTTGCCTAAACGAGGAAAAATACGATATTCGAGAGGATGAAGAGAAGATGAGAAGTGCAAAAGTGGTACTGACAACCGACTTGATGACCAATGATGGATTCTTCGGAAAAAGCATTCATGAAGCGGTGAACAGCTATGTCATCAGCCCAGATCTGAAAGAATATACAGAGGGTATCGAATGCTCCTATACATCTGAACTGGTGCGTGAAGGCGTGGTGCGTGTGAAATACACCAGCCACCTGAAAAATCTGCAAAAAACGATCTCCATCGTGCATCGATATTCCTTTCCCTTGCTGCACGAATCACGGGAGATCGGTTATATCGTCACCCCCGAAAATCCATATGCCACAAGCGAGATCCTGATCGCACTGGGTGACTATAAAAAAAATTACTTTAACATCGCCGTCCATGACAGCAGCAACTACATGATGTCCTGCGATGTGCTGGTCTATAACCAGAAAGGGGAGATCGGTCACTACTACATGCCCGAGAGCGATTTTGTCTCCCCGCTGCCAATCAAGAACGCATCGATTGCAGAAACTCGGGACAAGGAAGGGCGCCGCGTATTCCGCACAATGGTCGAACTCGGCGATATCACCGAACCGCAAAACATCCTGGTCGGCTACAACGCAAGCGGGATTACTACGACTGAAACGCATCAGGTCACACCGGAAAATCCTGTCGTGATCTCCGATGTGCCGCTGGAGGATAATCCGAATCTCATCCCTGGCGACTGGCTGATCGGCATGACTGATGAGAAAAATCGTCTCCTGCTCAACGCCGTCGCACGCGTAGAAGCGGAGGTTGCGACATGCACCGCGTAGACGCAGCCCGGGAAGCTGTGCAAAAAGCGTTTGCCTGGCTGGATCGCAGCTATCAGGCCGACCAATCGCTCTTGCTTTTCGCAGATGATGCTTGGCTGAACCAGCTGCTGCTCTTTCGTTTTGGCAGTCAGTTTCCGGAGATTAGCCGCAAATGGCAGGCGACTGTGGATGAACGTGTCGCGCAGATCAAACAAATGACGTTTGAGGATGTAGTCGATCATGGTGGTCAGACCTTGCACGAACGCATTCAGTTCGCTGACCAATTGATGGCGGTCGTGATGCTTACCCATTTGCTTTCCCGCTGCGAACCGACGGGCCCGGATACCAACAGGCTTCTCGCGAAAACTGAGCAGCTTTTTGCCACCTACGAGCAGCAAGTGCACAAAAGCGGGTTTCTCTATCAATACATGTACGCCTACAATCTGAAAAAATGCGGGCTCTCGGTACCCTCCTATTTTCAACTGACGGAGTCCTATGCCGGTCTTCCCCGGGAGGTAGCCTTTATCTTTCAAGCCTACTATTACACCCATATCCTCTTTGCGGATGCAGATATGCTGGAAATTCCCTCGATGCCTGCCGAGCCTTACAGCCACGTATTTGCCTTTATCCGGCAGCATGCCGATCTGGTCATGGGGCAAAACCTGCATGATCTCGTCAGCGAATTTGCCATCTGCATGGCTCTTTGCAACCTGCATGACGATGAGCTGTATCATCGCTTGCTTGATCATTTGCTTGCCCATCAGTCAGCGGAAGGCAATTGGCAACATCCCACCTATGATTTGCGAATCAAGCGGCACTGCGCTTATTTAAGCAATATCGCGCTGCTGGAAGTACTGACAAGGAGCGTGACGACACGTTGATTCTTTGTCTGGAAAACGGGCTGGAGGCATTGATTGCCGAAAGCCCCTCCTCTCCGCTGATCACCATCCAAGCCTGGATCAAAGCAGGCAGTGCAAACGAAATGACTGACCAGTTTGGGGTCAGTCATTTTTTGGAGCATCTATTTTTAAGCCGACGCGAGCATCAATCCTCCGCTCTTTATCAGTTGGAGCAATCGGGTGCGCTCATCAATGGCACCACGAGCAAAGAGCATACTGTTTACAGCATCACCGCACAGCCTGAGCAGCTGCCGCTGGCGTTGCAGGTGTTGGCTGAAATGCTCCACACCCCTTTCTGGAACGAGGCGATGATCGAGCGCGAAAGACAAATCATTTTTCGTGAACTGGAGATGCGGCAAAGCGATCCTTCCTGGTTATTGCAAGAAGGGCTGCATAGACAGATCTGGGCTGATAACGCTTATGCCCATCCAATATTGGGAACGAGAGAATCACTCTCACAGATAGGGTATGCCCATCTGGAACAATTCTATCGTCGCTATTACACACCAGATCATGTTCAGCTGGTGATCGCGGGTGTCTCTTCGTCGAAGCTGATCACAGACGCTGTTATCCGGGAGTTTTCCCGGTTTGCCCGCAGCAGCAACGGTGAGGATCAGTCTATTAACAATAACGTTCTGGTTGCCCCTGCCTCCGGCTATTATCAACTGATCCGGGAAACATCCAGCCATCATGCGGCCGGTATGCTCGATCTCGATCCAACCTTTGAGAGGCAAATCATCGCGGAAGCTGCCGCAGAAATGATCCGGAAAAGATATGGCTGTACGCTGGAGCGCATGATGACTCGGTTTGGCGGATTGTCTAAGCTGGGCTGGAGTGTACAGGCTGCAGCTTCCACTTCTTCTGACCCTTCCATCATGCTCGCCCGTGTATCACAATCGACCGTTTCCGCAGAAGAATGGGAAACGCTCCGTCTGCAGCTGCTGCAACAGTATGAGAAGAAGCGAGAGCGTATAGAGGGCAAAGCCCATCATGACGGACTCATGTGGCTCTATTATCGGCGTCTCGACAGCTTTGATCGTTACCGGCAGATGGTGCGCCGGATCCAGCCCGAGCAGATCGAAGAATATCTGGCGGAGTGGGGACAGCTGGCACAGCCAAACTCTCCTCGAGTCTCCTCTCACCCAGAGACTCGCTTGCGTCGGGAGCTACACTCATTCAGCCAACGCGCTCAGCTTCCTGATCAATCCCGACTGTTGATTCACTCTGTACCCGACTCTGCCATGACCGCAGTGGTCGTGGCTTTCCCCAACCGGACGATTCCCGACTGGCCCAAGCTGCCTGCCCTTCCTCACGCCTTATCACTTTACTGGGTGAATGGGTTGCTGCGGTCTGCGGGTACAAATGGCAATGAGGGCAGTTTCCTGCGTACTGGCGCCTCTGTGCAGCCTCTGGTAAAAGAGGACTGCTTCGGCATACAGATCAGCGTCTTGACCGAGCAATTGGGTGAAGCCATTGATCGTTTGTCTTCCTTTTTATGTGCACCTGCCTTCCCGCCATCCATCTGGCCGAACGTCCAGCAATCGCTGCGAGCACAAGTGGAAGCCCGTGCCGGAACCCTTTTTGAGCAAATGCAAAAAGCCGCCCATTCCACTATGTTTCGCGGACACGTGTATGAGCATGCAATCTATGGAAGTGACGAATTTGCCAGACAGCTTGGTTATGAGCAAGTGGTCGAAAACGGTCTGGCTGCCTTCGCTTCGCCGATGATCATCAGTGTGTACGGGGGAATACCTGCCTTTGACATCGCTGACCGCTTTACCCGTCAGTGGAGCGATCGTCCCGCTCGATTCACCGTTCAGGAGTTGCTGCAGCCTGCTGACCTAGCTTTGCCCGAGCAACCTTCCAGACTTCACTACGGCACGCGAGGTCAACAAGCCCATCTGCTCATCCAGACTCCAGGTGTACCGCTCACATCTCCAGACAAATTCGCCCTGCATATCACCGGCTCCATGTTGACCGGCAAAGGCGGACGGCTCTTTTTCCGTCTACGTGAGGAACAACAGCTAGCCTACTCCTTTACGGTGTTCAGTAAGGAATTTTTGGAGGCTGGCTATGCAAACGGCTATGCCGTCTGTCCCAAGGAGCACCTGGAAACCGTAGAGCAGACGTTGTTAGAGGAATGGGAACGTCTGGCCTCTCAACCAATCGACGCTCATGAAATGCAGCGAGCCAAGGAGCGGTTGATCAACAGTTTTTTGATCAAAGGCCAAGCCAAATCCAGCAAGGCGTACATGCACTTGCTGTATGAAATGGCCAATGCGGGCGATGCCCCGCTGATAAATTACACCGACCAGATCCGTGCCGTTACGATGGAGCAGGTCCAGGAAGCAGCCAAGCGTTATTTGTTATCGGAGCGCCGTGTGACAGTGGTGCTGACGCCGATCTGATCATTTGCACCACAGATATAGGGGCAGTCTGGAATCATGGTTGATCCGGAATGCCTCTTCTCATGATTTATCCAATTTTTTACCATCATCATTTTCCATTTGGAAAGCCATAATAAGATTGTCAAAAATAACATGATGGAGGAATACGATGTCTCAACAAATTGATGTAGACAAACTTAAGCGGGCTGAAGCAGCATCTTCTCTGGCAAAAGACATGATTACACAGGCCATTGAGCAATCCTCTGCCAATCAAATCTTGGCGCAAGAAGCTTTAAAACAAGCAACGAACGAGATTTCACAAACACAAAAACTAATAAGTGAAGTACAATCCCAATTGCAAGGAAACACGAAATAAATCACTTCGGAAAAGTGTAGGTCTCGTTTATACGGGACTTTTTTTGTTTCTGCTATTCATTCAGCTGATCCCAGTCGACCTCGAGCGGCTTCGTTTCCACCTTGTTAATATTCGATTTAAATGTCTCGACCCAATCCGGTTGCTTGGGCATCTTTTTCGAAGGCTCGGTGCTCTCCAAAAATGTTCCATATTCTTGTTCAACCTTTTGGAGTCCGTTCAGCTCCCACCATTCCTCATCAGTCAAACGTTTGTCGCTGAAAAACTCATAATAGGAATAGACGGATCCTCTGGCTAAAGACAGCTTCCCGTTAAACGGCACAACCACATAAATATGGTCAAAATAACCGGTTCCCAAAGACAGATTGCCTCCTGGGCTCGCCTGATTCGGTGCGATGGTGGCCACGTCTGAAACGAGCATATCGCTTAGCTCCAATGCAGACTCATCCTGCGCCATACCCGTTAAGAAGGAATTGGAGATGTGCTCCAGCGTACCGCCATACCACAAGAGCCTTTCATTTTCTTCCTCCGTCAGACTCTCGTTGCGCAGCTCCTTGATCGAGCACGTAATCAGTAATTCCAGCAACGCTTTGTACTCATTCGCACCCGTAAGCAGCGCTTCACTTGCCATGCCTCTCTCTTTCAACACCGTGATGGTATAGTCGGTCAGGTACAATAGTTTGCTGTAAAGCGGGATATTCGGTTCCACATAATGCTGCTTGGCAACTTCTAGCGGCCCGCCCATTTCAGCTACCGGCTGTTTCCCGTACAATACTGTGTCATGCTTTAATTCTGCATAGCTGCCGAGCGCCGTATTCAAGGACTTATGCTTCCAGGCATCGGTTGTCATGAAGAAAGGCATGCCGGATTGTGAGTCATACTCCGTCAACGCTTCCTGAATCGACCACAACCAGCCATTGTACAGGTTGTTCCCCCAGATTTCCTCCGAATAACCGGACACCTTGTCTTGCAGCGACTTATACTGTTTTTCATAATCCGGCCAACGTTCCTGCGGTTTATATGTATGCAGCAGCAGGTCCTCGGCTGTCTTGCTTCCCATCACGCCCATCACATCGAGTCCGGATGGAACAGGTCGCAGGATGGGCTCCATTAAGCTTTGCATGATAAAACTGTCCATCACGTACCGTTGACCCATGAATCTGAATTGTTTGCCGACAGGCGTGGTCACGGTTGTAAGTTTCCCTTGGATCTTTGGCTCCGGAAGCGCTTTGACGGCTTCACGAAGCTTTTCAACATACGCTTTATCGTTGAACACATTCGGATTTGTGTCCTTACCGAATACCGATACGCGCAGTGTGTTCATGGTGAATACATGAATATCATCAGATAACCCGACATATTGAGAGGTCGGCACATACAGATTTGACCACAGCTCCGCACTGCCCGGCGCCTCCGATTCCAGGAAGGTAGTCATGGACATGAGCAAAGCTTGAAGCGCATTGTCGTACAAAAACTCCCCATTGTCCGTAAAGAAAGGCAATGGCGCCGTCCCAAACCACATCATGGTCTTGAAATACCTGCCCAGTTCATTACTTTTCGTATAATGTCCCCTGACGGTAAACTGCGAATAGTCCAAATCGGTCTGAAATAGAGGCGATGGTGAAAATGATTCGGCTTTCTCAATCAACGCAATCTCTTTGCCGGCAAGCTCTGCGATCTCTTTATCGATACCGTCCGGGATGCGAGCTGCCGGGTTCATGAGCATGCGGGCAACTAAAAAGTAGGTAATGTTCTTCTTTTGCAGCTTGATTAAATCTTCATCCTTCAACGCTTGCAGTATGACAACGGAGCTGTCCAGCATCCGCTCCGTCAACTGATCCAGATCTTTGCTCAAATAGCCGGATTCGACGGACATCAGCGACTTGTCATAAAATTGATGATACGTATGCAGCACAGAGTCTGCCGTAATGAAATTGGGTATTCCTCCGTACTCGTTAGCATCATAGACGTAGAACATTTTGGTGTCTCGGCTCGGCAGTACGACGAAGCCATTTTTCACCAGCATTTCTTGCTGGACTTCTGTGAAGCCTGAAAATTGATTGATATTTTCAATGTTGGAGAGATTTTGTGCAATGCTGTAGGGCTTTACTTTCGCTTCATAGGTGGGAATGGTGAAAGGCGGTTTTTTACTGCTGATCGTTTCAAGAGAGGACCACTTTTCATTCATCTTCATTGGTGGAAGTTGTTGACTACTACTTTCTTCCTTGACCAGTGCGGCATTTTCCCTACTTGCTTCTTTGCTGGAAATACAGCCGCTTGTGATCAAGCTTATACCGAGCACTGCCGTCCACAATCGTCTCATTATCCGGACCTCGCGATTTTATGGATTTGGAATCAACTCGATAATTTTACCATCTTTAACCATAAGTGTGTGAGTCTGATTTTGCCCCTCCGTGTTTGCAGTGATGCTCAACCGATTTTCCCCGATAATGGATAGCTTCGTGATATCCGGATAACTCTCGCTTGCAGCAAGAAGCACGAATCCAAAATCAAACCAATAATAGATGCTGATTCTTTCCTGATTGCCCCCGACTTGCTCGATGAAAATCAATTCATCCCCTGGGATCGACAGCAGATTTCCTGCGTGGAATTGGTTCCATACACCAGCGATCTGTGATCCCGTCCATTTTTTATAGAGCTTCTCACCATCGTATTGGAAGATAAACATCCGGTTTTTCTCTTGCGGATCGAAGTGCGTCGTTTTACGTACGGCAATCAAAAGCTCTTTCTTCCGATCACCATCCACATCAGCGATCCCGAGCTTCCATGGTTTCAAGTCGTTGAAACCCTTCTCATAAATGCGCTGCCTCTGCCCGTCGCCGGATTGTCTATCGATCGCCAGCGTATCGCCGTATTGCGCAGAACCCTTTTGACTGAACAGGGTGTACACCAATCCATCATCTGTGATCTCATCGATTGTCGTGGGGCGGTTGTTACCGACCACCATGATCATGAGAAAAGTTGCTAGAAAAAGTGGCAGGACTATGTAAAGAAAGCGATTGAGGCCCCGAGCTTTCATCAGGTGGCGGGAATCCGGCGAATGCAGCATGTCGGCGGTTTCCTTTTTTTCATCCATATCCATCGGGTTCTTCACGCACCTTTAGCCGTATTTCATCCATTACATCAGTGATACAAAAAAAGCTACGTCGAAGCAAGTAAAAACACGCGCATCTGCCATAAAAACGAAAGACCCGAATGCCGTCCTTGATGCAGTAACGTTCGGGTCTTTCATCTCTTATGTTGAAATCTTGAGTTTACTATATATCTTTTGAATTTGGATCGCGATGTAAACCAGTTCCATATCGGACAGCTCAACATCATATTCTTCTTTTGCAAATTGGCCAGCCTTTTGCGCACACCCGTAAAATTCCTTGTACTTTTCTTTGATGAGTTGCGAGATTTCCGGTTCTAACAAATGGGTAGATTCGCCCGCTTCCGAACGTTGAATCGAGAAACGCAAATGTGTCACCAATCGTTCGTAGGCGACTGTCTCTTCCGGAATCTTGAGATGTAAGCAGTCTTCAATCACATCAATCATATCGTGTATCATCGTGGTCAGATCCATCGTTTTTGTCATATCCCCGACGTTCATTTTTGCCGTATGGATATGCATGGCGATATAGCCAACCTCGTCTTCCGGGATCTCTATGCCCAGCTTCTCCTGAATGAGCGCTTTTGCCCAGCAGCCAATCTGGAACTCCTTCGTATACAGGATTTTGATTTCCTTCAGTAAAGTGTTTTTGATAACCATTCCTTTGGATAATCGTTCCAGCGCAAAAGATAAGTGATCTGTCAACGCAATATGAATATGCTCACCCAATGTGACGCCTAATTCTTTCTCGGTATAGGAAATAATCTCCTCCGCTACCTGGATATGCTCTTCTGGGAGGGTAGACAGGATTTCTTCAAATTTTTCGTATTCCGACCAACCTGAAGTAACAAATATTTTTTCAATCTTTGTCTTATCGATCAGGTCATTCTTCCTTTTTTGAAACGCAATGGCCAGACCCAGAACAATTTTCTCTTCTCCCTGATCAGAGACCACAACTGCATTATTGTTAAGGATTTTTTTGATTTTCATGGTATTCCCCCTATCTTCCGTCCTGCAGTTGTGAGGAGTTCCACTTTCTAAAAGTGTACTGTAGCTTTCCCCTTCGTGCGTATCCAATTTCAACCACTGGCACTGGTGATATTCAATCGATGCCTACCTCTTTCACTCCCAGTATCCACGTAGCGATGAACGCGGTGATGACCGAGATGGCAAAACCTATCAGGTAGTTCGTGATATTCGAAAGTCCCAATGGTGCTACGATCGCGAGCATCGGGATTCCCGTTAACCCGTACGAGTTCGCCATTACATGCGTAAATACCACATAGGCACCGCCCAAGCCACCACCAATTGCTGCTCCTATAAATGGTTTGACCAATCTCAGGTTAATGCCAAAGATGACAGGTTCAATGATCCCCAAAAAAGACGAAAGTGCTGCGGGTACGGCAATCTTCCTCAGCCTCTTGCTTTTGGTTTTGAAATATACGGCTAAAGCAGCGCCTCCCTGGGCAACGTTGGCCATCGACCAGATCGGAAGCAAGAAGTTGGCTCCAACAGTCGGATCAGCGAGCAGCTCTGCTTCGATCGCGTGTAAACTATGATGCAATCCCGTAATGACAAACAGCGCATACAACCCGCCAAATAGAAAGCCTGCCAAAAATCCGCCGTAATGGTACACAACCTCCAACCCACTTGTGATTAGGCCACCAATAAACATTCCCAACGGGCCAATCGCTACGAAAGAGATGAATGCGGTAAACATCACCGTAACAAAAGGAATAACCAACAGATCGAATGACTGGGGCACAAACCTTCTTAAACCTTTCTCAATCTTGCTCATCACATATACGGATAGCAACATGGGAATCACAGTACCTTGATATCCGATCAAAGGAATGTCATATCCAAACAGATTCATCGCATCGGGGATATGGCTGCCAAGCTCCGTAGGATTTAATAATGACGGGTGGGTGAGAATACCTCCAACAACCGCACCCAAGTATGGATTGCTGCCAAATTCTCTGGCTGCACTATAACCGATTAATATGGGGAGAATAATAAATGACGAGCTGGAGAAGATTTGTAACATAGTCATCCAGGTGCTGCCCGGAGCAATCCAATCAAATGCCTTGACCATTCCAATCAGCCCCATCAGTAAACCGCTAGCTACAATAGCCGGGATTATCGGTACAAAAATGTTTGATATCGTTTGAATCAATCGAGGAAAAACAGGCATTTTCAATGGTTTCTTTTCCTGACGCTGGCCGGGGTCTCGCGACTGATCCGTCTCCACTGTGATTGTTGGGGAAATCATATCCTCAGCGACAAGGGACTTATAGATCCTATTTACTCTACCGCTTCCAAAGATAATCTGCATTTGACCGCCTCTGAAAACGACTCCTTCTACGCTTTCCATGTTTTCGATTGCTGCGATATCCGCTTTTCCTTCATCTCGAAGAAACAACCGCAAGCGTGAAGCACAATGAGTAGTATTCAAAATATTTTCTTTTCCCCCGACTAAAGGTAATAACTCTTGAATGATTTCTTTCGGGTGCATTCCAATACCTATCACAATCACCTCCATTTGCCAAATATCATCCCACAAGAAAAGATAACTATGAGTTTGCGGAGAGGATTTATAAAGTACAAAGACGTTCAGAACATACTGAACGTCAATGCTAGTGATATTAATGGAAAACCCCTTGCTGCTTTTCATGAACAATCTTCGTTTGATCACCGGTGATGGAAAGTTTCAACGATGGTGCGAGCATTCCGCCAAAATGGGCAAGCTGGTACTCCGGTGATTGTTCGCCGATCTCATAGATGTTTTTTCCCTCTACTTTGACGTAGTTTACAAAACTGATGACCGTGCCATTCTGCATGACCATCCAAGAATAAGCCTGATACGGATTCTCTTTTGGATTTGCGATGACCAATCCGCTTCCATTGAGTGGATGATATCCTCCTACAAGAGTGTCAGAGGTAAAACCATATAATCCTTCTGGAGCATCAAGACCGGGTGAAAACTTTTCCGGGTGTGTTTTTGCAAACAGATAATAGCGGTTGCCTTTTACACTTAGCGTCGGGCGTTCCAGCTCTTCATTTACACAATTTGCTTCCAATAAAGGAGGAAGCATTTCAAACTCCGTCAGACTGCCATCGACTGCTTTGGCAATACCGATGCTTCCATTAAACTGCTTTGCGCCATTCGCCCCATTTTGCTCCAGACCGCAAGTACGTTCAGCGAGAATACCTGCCGAGTTCGCTTCAAAGACAATGTATTCCTCATCTGTCTTTGGATCTTGGAAAAAGTAAGGGTCACGAAATGCGTAAGAAGAATCACCTTGTTCAGACTGTTCTTTTGTTTGATAATAGTGACCGTCTGGCTGAAGGATGATTTTATGATCGGACCAATTGGTAAACGCAACATGTGAGTTGTTTGTAATGATCTTGCCGGTAGTTGTCGCTATGCGCTGTTCATAGGTCAGGTGACTTTCATTTTTCTGGCCGGTTGCCGTGTAAAATATATGGACTTTTCCGTCTTTGTTGATGATAGCGGAGCCTGCCCATTGCCTGGAGCCTAATTCTTTTCCATCATTGAATAAGAGGCCGCCAAGCTTCCAACTCTTCCCATCCTTAGAATAAAAATAGCGTATTTCCGATGTATCATGTCGTTTTCCTGGAAGCACATCGTTTGGCACGGTGAGCGCAAAAATAATCTTATAGCCATTGACCACTGCAACATTCCCATTGCGATCCTGCAGCGGCCACGTATCCCAGATGTAGTAATTCGCTGCTATTTTCTGAAGCTCATCCATCTGAATGACTGGCGCTGTGTTGCCTTCATTCATGCTTACTTGACTTGCCGCACCGCGTGTCCAATGGGAAGTAGCCTCCTGTGCAGAAACATTTGGATAAATCCCCGATGTTATTAACGCAGAAAACCCTAACAGTGTTGCAGATAGGAGTAATTTCATCCTTTTTTTGTTCCGTTTCATGCCGTAGCCTCCAATGCAATCTCATCTCTAGCACACAAGCCCATGTTCATACTCCCGTTCCCATTCCTCCTGCAATAAACAGTACGGCCAACCAAACAGTCGTCGGTTGACCGTACTTATTTAGTAGAGTGAGGAGAAAAGCTTTAAGGTTAAGGTTATGGTTGCGGTTATTTTATCCATCCCGGAGCGTACTCTTGTTCAATCTTTGTACGATTGCCTTTGATAGAGAGCTTCACCGTCGGCGCCAAGGTTCCGCCGAAGTGGTTGAATTGGAAGTCAGGTGATTGGTTACCGATTTCCCCGATCGACATCCCATCCAAATCGCCAAAATGAGCGAACCCGACAACATTTAGATTCGGCAAAACGAGCCAGGAGTACGCCTGATACGGATTTCCTGGAGGATTCGCCAAAACCAGTCCGCTTTCATTCAGCGGTTGATACCCGCCAATGAGGCTGTCGGATACAAATCCGTACATTCCTTCCGGCCCCGATAGTCCCTCTGCGTATTTGTTGATGTGGCTGTCCGTAAAGAGATAGTACTTTTTATCCTTCACCACAATATGCGGGCGCTCTAGTTCCTCGTTCACATAGTTCGCTTCCAAAAGAGGAGGGAGCAGCTTCACTTTTGTCAAATCGCCATTTTCCACCTCAGCGATCCCGATGTTTCCGTTTGCGTGAACGGCACCCGCTGGTACGTTATGCTGCTGGGCGTATTCCGGGCTTCCAACGTACTCCTGCTCCAGTGTGCGTTCCCCTACAGCACCGCCGGAATTTCCTTCGAACAGCAAGTATTCTTTATCGGTTTTCGGGTCTTTGAACCACATCGGGTCACGGAAAGCATAGCCGCCGCGTTCCCCTTGCTGTGCTTGTTCCTTGGTCTGATAGTATTTACCGTCCGGCTCCAAAATGATGTGATGCTCGCCCCAGTTTTCGAAACGGACTCCATTGCTGTCAGCGACCAATTTACCACTGGCTGTGGCGATGCGCTGTTCATAGGTGAGCTGTTTCTCACCTTCGCGTCCGGTTGCTGTGTAGAACGTATGGATCTGATCGCCATCCAGCATGGCCGAACCCGCCCACTGACGGGAACCAAGCGCGGTGCCTTTCGGGAACAGTTCTCCACCCAATGTCCAGTCCTTCCCGTTTTTCGAATAGAAATAACGGATCGTAGCGATGTCATGAACCTTACCCGGCAGTACATCGCTTGGAGCGGTGAGCGAGAAGATTACTTTATAACCCTTGATCGAAGCAATGTTTCCGTCACGGTCAAGCAGCGGCCACGTATCCCAAACATGGTATCCGGGTGCTAATTTGTCCAATTTGCTGATGTCTGTATAAGACAAGGTGTTGTCTTGGTTCATTACAATGTTCGATGCTTGCTCGCGAGTCCAGTTGACGGTCTGTACTCCTCCCTCAGCAGATGCTGAGAGCGAAGTGAAACCAGAGGCGATAACACTTGTTGCCAAAACTAATGCCGTCCATGCTTGTTTGTTTTTGCGGATCATGTTTCTTCTCCTTTCCATTCAAAAAATTCGGTTTAGCGATTAGGTCCGAAAGGCTTGATTTCGCCTGCTTTCCCCTCTTTGACAATTTGCGATTTGTCTCCGTCCAGGTTCACTTTCAACGTAGTGGAGAAAGTTCCGCCGAATTTGGTTTTGCCGTTTTCATCTTTCGGTTCATTAATGAAGCTGATTACCTGCTGGTTGGGAAGCACCATCCAGGAATACGCTTGATATGGATCTTTCTCTGGGTTCCCGATTACCAGACCGCTGCCATTCATCGGTTTGTAATCGCTGCGCAGACCGTCACCAACAAAGCCGTATACGCCGTCTGGACCTGTCAAGCCCGGTGCATAAGTGAAGGTGTGGCTGATCGTGAACAGGTAATAATCATCACCATTTACCACAACATGTGGACGCTCCAACTGATGGTTGGTCCCAACGGATTCGAGCAGCGGCGGCAGCAGTTTCAATTTGGTAACGTCGTGGTCAAGCACTTCCGCAATCCCGATATTTCCGTTGTACAATTCCGCTCGATCCGGAACTGGATGGGTTCTGCGGTACTCTTCATCGCCGATGTTTTCCGGTTTCAATGGATTGTCGCTGCCGGCCTGTCCTTCAAAAATGATGTATTCCTTTCCGGTGTTCGGATCTTGGAAGAAGAAAGGATCACGGAACGCTGTAATGATATTGCCTTTTCCTTGGAACTGTTCAATCGTTTCGTAATATTTGCCGTCCGGTTCGGCGATGATCTGGTGTTCCCCTTCATTGGTGAGGTGGACGCCATTCTTATCTGCACTGATGTCAAACGTAGTCTTGGCAAGTCGCTGCTCTGCTCGTTGTGTCCATCCCTCTTCATTCCACTCTTTGCCACCATCCGCATTCATGTCGGTAGTAGCCGTATAGAAAAGATGAACTTTTCCCTTCTCGTCCAGCATCGACGTACCCGCCCATTGCATATGGCCTAACGCTTTTTCGTAGGTATAGGGAACGCCAGCATAGGTCCAATCTTTCCCGTTTTTCGAATAGAACATCCCGATTCTCGCATGAGTGTGGCGTTCACCCCAGCCCAGAGAGCGCGGAGCGACCAGTGCAAATGCGACTTTGTAGCCTTTCACATTGGCAAGGGAACCATCTCTGTTCTGCAGCGGCCATGTGTCCCACACCCATTGGTCTGGTGCCACAAGTTCAAAGTCCAGATCTACTTGCGGAGCAGTATTCTCTTGTGTAAGGGCCACTTTCTCTGCTTGCTGACGAGACCAGATGGCCGTGTAATCATCATTGGCGTTTGCTGCCATTACCGGAAAAGCTGCAAGACAATTGGCAGCTACTGCTGCAGAAAGAACCAGTTTCTTGAACTTTGTTCGATTGTTTTTATTCATTTTGTAAATCCTCCCTTTGAATTTGTAGGATTGTCTGCCATGTGTGTTTTTTTTGAGAAATGCCACCTCTTTCAAGCAAACAAAAAAGACCTAAAACGCATAAGGGATCTAGCGATAGTCGTACCTCGCCCTTTACGCGTTTTAGGTCTTGCCTGCTTAGCAGTTACAATCCCACGTTATGTTGTTTTCACCATCATTCTATTTTTTTCGACTATTAATTTCAATGGTATTAAATTCCCAAACATAAATACGAAAGAAAAGGAGAATTTACCTAGCATTGTGTAAAAAAAACCTACGCCTTTCTCATTCTCAATATGATAAAACCTGTGTCAATCCTTCCGTAGCCTCCATTTTACCAGGACTCCATCATCCACACATACACCTCTACTCCTGCGCCGTGTTCGTATTCGACAGGGAATATGGATTGAAACGCAAAGAAAAAGACCGAGTTTTCACTCGGTCTGAAAAGACATCTATATATTTCCCCATTGCTTTTGATGCGGTCGGCGAGACTCGAACTCGCACGGGTCACCCCGCCACCCCCTCAAGATGGTGTGTCTGCCAATTCCACCACGACCGCAAATCGCTATACGTATTGAGCTACTCAGAAATAATGGAGGGAGTACCCGGATTTGAACCGGGGCATAAGGGTTTTGCAGACCCGTGCCTTACCACTTGGCTATACTCCCGTATGGGGCGATCGATGGGACTCGAACCCACGAATGCCGGAGCCACAATCCGGTGCGTTAACCCCTTCGCCACGACCGCCACATTCTACACTTTTGGCAGGGGCAGTAGGAATCGAACCCACACCAAAGGTTTTGGAGACCTTCGTTCTACCGTTAAACTATGCCCCTATATAACTACACCCGCATATTTGGTGCCGAGGACCGGACTTGAACCGGTACGGGAGAAACTCCCGACAGATTTTAAGTCTGTTGCGTCTGCCTATTCCGCCACCCCGGCATCGATAATGGAAAATGGTCGGGAAGACAGGATTCGAACCTGCGACCCCTTGGTCCCAAGCCAAGTACTCTACCAAGCTGAGCTACTTCCCGACGACGGACATGGATGTCCTAAGGTCGACGTTGCCACAGGACGTGGCGCTTTTCGTCGATCTTCAATATGGCGTGCCCTGAGAGATTCGAACTCCCGACCTTTTGATTCGTAGTCAAACGCTCTATCCAGCTGAGCTAAGGGCACATACAAACTAATTGGGGGTAAAAACTGGTGAGCCATGAAGGACTCGAACCTTCGACCCTCTGATTAAAAGTCAGATGCTCTACCAACTGAGCTAATGGCTCATTGCATAAAATGGTGGGGAGAGACGGATTCGAACCGCCGAACCCGGAGGGAACAGATTT
>DASQNU010000286.1:0-2133 GCA_035644815.1 Bathyarchaeia archaeon
TCGCACCCGAAGTGGAGATCGAGGATGATGAGGTCGTGCAAATCTTATATACGAGCGGAACGGAATCAAAGCCAAAAGGGGTCATGCTGACCCATAAAAATCTGATCACCGAATATGTGAGCACGATCATTGGCGGAGATATGTCAGAAGATGACGTCGCTGTGCATGCGCTGCCTCTCTTTCATTGTGCACAGCTGCATTGTTTCCTCGGTCCATATATGTATCTTGGCGGGAGTGGAATTATCTTGGAGCAGGCTACTCCTGCGTTGATGCTAGAGACGGTGGAGAAATACGGAGCGACCCAATTGTTTTGCCCACCGACGGTATGGATCGCCCTGCTTCGTTCTCCCGAATTTTCTACCCGCGATCTGTCCTCGTTGAAAAAATGCTACTATGGTGCTGCCATCATGCCAGTTGAAATTTTGAAAGAAGTAAACAGTCGTCTCCCACACACCGATTTTTACAATTTTTACGGGCAAACCGAAGTCGCTCCCTTGGCAACCGTATTGAAGCCAAAAGACCAGCTGCGCAAGGCGGGCTCGGCAGGAAAACCTGCACTCAATGTGGAGACCCGGATCGTGGATGATCAAGGTAACGAAGTGCCGAGAGGGGCAGTAGGGGAAATCGTTCACCGGACGAGTCATGCCATGCTGGGCTACTTCCGGGATGAGGAAAAAACGGAAGCGGCATTCGCAGGTGGTTGGTTCCACAGCGGCGATTTGGGCGTGATGGACGAAGAAGGCTACATCACGATTGTTGATCGGAAAAAAGACATGATCAAATCCGGGGGAGAAAACGTCTCCAGCAGAGAGGTAGAAGAAACCATCTACGAGCATCCCAAAGTGTCGGAGGTTGCTGTCATTGGAGTCCCGCATCCTTACTGGATCGAAGCCGTCACCGCAGTCGTCGTGCCAAAGGCCAATGAGATATTGACACCGGAAGAGATCCTCTCCTTTTGCAAAGAACGCCTTTCCTCCTACAAGGCTCCGAAATATGCGGTAATCGTAGACCGGTTGCCACGTAATCCGAGTGGAAAAATTCTTAAACGTGAGCTGCGTGTTCAGTATCAGGAGATTAGCAAGCAGCCGGATTAATCGTATTTATCAAAATGGGGGTAGCCCACACGTCTCTGCGGAGAATGTGTGGGTTGCTTTTTTCAGCCGACAATATTCATCGTGCGAATCCGTAAAATGGTATAAAATAGAGGAATCCGGAGGTGCATCATGAAAATAACGCTAAAAGAACCAGCTTTGGAATACTTACATACATTGACTTACCCCGAAGGACTTGCCATACGTATTGACGCGGTCTTATCAGGCGGATGCGGGTGTACATATGATATCCATCTTTCCTTGGATCAGATCAAGGAAACGGATCGGGTGGTGGAACAAGAGGGAATTCCCCTCTGCATGAATGAACAAGCCATCCTCTACTTGGGGGATGAACTAACGTTGCAATATCAACTCGGCTCCGGTTTCACCCTGTATAGTCCAGGTGAAATATTGGGAACGAAGCTCTCTATCAAACAATCAACGACAATACATGACTAGCTAATGAGGTGGTTGTTTTGCAAGTAGGACTAGCGATTGCCGGCGGCGGTGTGCCCGGGTTTACGGCCATTGGCGTCATTGCAGCATTGGAAGAAGAAAATATTGCAATCTCTCATATAGCCGGAACGAGTGCAGGGGGGATAGTCGCTAGCCTGTATGCTTACGGGTATCCTGTGGATGAGCTGAAACAGCTCGTCAAAAAAGTGGATTTCCGTGTATTCGATGTAGACTGGAAAGCGATTCTCGCAAAAGCTCTCTTTCTTCGTCCCACGATTGAAGGAGCTTTAAAAGGCGAAAAATTGCGCAAGATGATGGCCGAATTGACGAATGAGGAACCGTTCGACGCATTGAAAATACCGTGTGCTGTGGTGGCAAACGATCTGCGACAGGGAGAAGCCATTATTTTTTCTAATCGCCAACTGAACACATTCAAATCGGAAAGCGAGATATCCATCGGTGATGCGGTGCGAGCGAGCAGCTCCGTCCCCGGTTTATTTCGGCCCATACGCTGGAAAGACTATGTGCTGGTTGACGGCGGGATATTGATGAATTGCCCAGTTCGTGTTGCCAGGGACTTGGGAGC
>DASQNU010000287.1:0-5156 GCA_035644815.1 Bathyarchaeia archaeon
GAAAGCTTGCCTGTGGAGGAGGTCCGTCGATGATGGATAAACGCAAACGACAAGATCGCATGCAGTGGGTGACGCCAGGTGTCTTTACTGGGGGAACTGCTTTGCAGGAAATGGTTGAGCACATGAGCATCACCACGCAGCATGAAAGAAAAGAGAGCAAGTCCTTTCCCCTGGAAAAAGGCGAAGAACTCGAAGAAAAGGTGAAGCGGCTAGAGAGCCAGCTGAAAGAATGGGAGCAGCGCTGGATGAAACAGATGAAGGCTGCGCAACAGGAAAGGGAGCATTTGCAACAGCTTGTGCTGATGCTAAAAAAAGAGTGGGAGATGGAACGAGATGAACATCGCAATCGTTAGTCCCGGTCCTTTTTCCGTTCCGCCTGTCAAGGGAAGCTCGGTGGAACACGATATTGACGAAATTACGCGTGTGATCGACCCGAAACATCATGTTACGATTTATACACGGACATGTCCGACCTATCCCGCATCCTCAAGTGAAGGAAACCGGACATTTGTCCGTTTTTCCTATGATCGGCGGCCATCGCGTTATTTGCGCAAAATCATCAAGGATTTGCGGAGGCGAGAAGCGGATGTTATCCTCGTAGAAAATCGCCCCAGCTATGTTCCTGCTCTGCGAAAAGCCTTCCCTCACAAGCCGATCGTGTTGAATATGCACTCGCATGTGTATGCCTCCAAACGAATGATAGATCCGGTTACCATGCGGCGTGTCGGCAAATTGATCGATGGGATGATTACCAATAGTGAATATTTGCGGCAGCACTTTATCCATGAACATCAGATCACGCCGGAAAAGGTGCATGCCATCCATCTTGGGGTAGACAGTGAGATGTACCATACGGCAAAGCTGGAGCGTAAAGCGAAAAAATTGCGCAAAGAGCTCGGCTTGTCACCAAAACATCATGTCCTTTTGTATGCTGGCCGATTGATGAGAGAGAAAGGAGTGCATTTATTGCTGCGCACCTTCCGTGAAATCAGCAAGGTGGATCCGCAAGCCCGTCTCGTGATAGTTGGCGGGACTGGGTATGGCAGCAATCGCTTAAATCCTTATGTAAAGCTGTTGCGCAGATTGGCCAAACCGCTGGGGGATAAAGTGAAGTTTGTGAATTTCGTGCCGACAAAGGATATGCCAGCTTGGTACCAACTCGGAGATATCGTGGCGACCCCATCGTTATGGCAAGAACCTTTTTGCAGGGTGAATCTGGAGGCGATGGCAGCGGGCAAGCCGGTCATCTCCACGGCTCGCGGCGGTATCCCCGAAGTCGTACGCAATCAGGATGATGGTTTTCTGGTGCCGCCTAAGGAATGGAAATTACTGGTGCCGCGACTCTGGCAATTTTTTTGGCAAACACCAGGTATGCAAAGCGATTTAAGCAAAAATGCGCGGAGTCGTGCCCAGGAATTATCGTGGCAAGCAACAGCGGCGGCTTATGTGGATGTATTTGAGCGGCTCGTTCATCCCCAACAACATTGGCTGGAGAAAAAGACGGAACGTTTTCGCAAGATTGGGTAGTTGGGTGGTCGCCTTTTCTTGACAAAAGAAGGACAATAGCCCTTACGCCCGTTTACGGAATGCCATATGTATAAGTACACAAGCACAACTAGGGAGTGATAAAAAGATGAAAGGGTTAATATTGTGTGCTGGACGTGGCACCAGGTTGCATCCCTTCTCGTATTCACAACCCAAAACTCTCCTCCCAGTGGCAAATCATCCCGTCCTGCACTATTGTATACGCAAATTAATCGAAGTTGGCATCCGCGATATCGGTATCGTCATCAACCCTTCGCAAACACAGATTGTTGATTTCGTAGGTGATGGTAGTCAGTATCAGACTACCATTACGTTTATTATGCAAGAGCAACCGCTTGGCATAGCACATGCCGTGCAATTGGCAAGGCCATTCATCCAAAATGAACCGTTCATGCTGCTATTGGGAGATAACCTGCTGATGGACTCCCTGCACAACTTGAAGCAGGTATTTCATCAAAATCCCGTGGAAGGGGCTCTGCTGCTAAGTGAGGTAGAGCGTCCGCAAGATTACGGAATTGCCGAGGTAAAAGACGGACATATCATTTCGATAGAAGAGAAGCCGACTCAGCCTAAAAGCAATCTGGCCGTCATCGGTGCTTATGTGTTTACGAGCTCCATTTTCGATGTGATTGAGACGCTGCAACCGTCCGCACGAGGCGAATACGAGATTACACACGCCATTCAGGCGTTGATTGATCAAGGAAGTCAAGTTGCCCATACCGTTACCGATGGACTGTATTCCGACGTGGGGACCATTGAAAGGTGGCTGACTGCCGATCGCTGGATGCTGGAGAGTGAGCTGGGCGAACAGGTGAAGGTAGGTGCTACCAGCACCGTGATCAATTGTGAACTGGTCGGACCGGTATTGATCGGAGAAAATTGTCACATTGAAAATTGCAAGCTCGGTCCTTTTGTTTCTATTCAGGATGGCGTAGAACTGAAAAACTGTACATGGATAAAAGGAAGCATCCTCCTCGAGCAGTCATCGCTGATTGATGTGAACTGGGTCATCGAAGACAGTTTATTTGGCCGTTCCTCCCATCTGACAGGGCAGCACAGCGCAGAGACGGGCGTCTTCATCGTAAGTGACAAGTCGTCCATTCTCATTCCGGCGCAAGGACAGAGGGAAAAAAATAATGAGTGACCCGTTATTTACTGTTGTCATCCCGACTTACAACCGAGCCAAGTACATCCGGAAAGCGATACGCAGTGTGCTAAAGCAAACCTACAAAGGATGGAAGCTGCTGATCATGGATGATGCTTCTACGGACAACACCAAGAAAAAGGTGCAGCGCTATTTGAGCCGTCCCAATGTGCAGTATTACCGGATGGAGGAAAATTCGGGAATTTCCAAAGTAATGAATACTGCACTAACGTTGGTCGATACACCATACCTGGTCCAAGTAGACTCCGATGATTGGCTGCCGAAGAGGGCTTTAGCTACGCTTGCCAATCGCATCAAGAAAGCAAAGCGAAATTACGCGCTCTATTACGGGAACGTCAACCTTTGGCGGGTCAACAAGCGGATGAGGTATCGCAAAGCATTTTTAATCAAACATCGCGAATTCAAGAGTAAATATAGCTTTCTCAAGTACAACAGCTGGATGGTTGCTCCGCGTTGCTACCGCGTTAGTGCCCTGCAAAAAGTGAGCGGCTGGGATACATCCGATCGGTATGGCGGTCGGATCATGGAGGACAGAAGGATCATCTTGCGCTTGATCGACCGCTATCCGGTGAAATGGATTAACCGTGTGCTGTACAACCGCACAAAACACCCCAATCAATTAACGGATGCGAAGTCCAAAAGAAAGAGAAATCATTTGCGCCGCCGAACCTTCAATTACTATTTGCGCCGTTGGGGAAACAAGTATCGGGCGGTATATGGTTACAAGAATGGCTATTTAGTGATCAAGAAGCTCAAACGCGTGAAGAAAAGGAGAAAGAAACGGTGATAGGGAGGGGAATCCGTTGAAGCGCGTGTTGGTATACCGACGCAAGTTTTTGGCGAAAAGTGAAACCTTCATTTATCAGCAGCTAATTGGACACGACCAAGTAAAACCGGCAGTGTTGACCCGTCACCGCCCTATCAATCGTCGCCAGTTTCCGTTTTCTCCGATCTATGTACGCCGAAGCTTCAAGGGACTTGTCCCCTGGTTACGTAAGAAGAAAATCAAATGCTTGCACGCACGCTTCGGCACAGCTGGCGTAGAAATACTGCCGATTGCGAGAAAAGCAAAGCTTCCGCTGATTGTTTCCTTTCACGGCTTTGACGCAACGAAATTGGTCAAACAAAGCAGGAGCTACCGATTGAAGCTTGGACGGCTTTTTCGTCAAGCTGCAGCGGTGACTGTCGTCAGCAATCATATGAAGCGAAGGCTGATCCGCCTCGGTTGTCCAGCGCATAAAATCACACTGATTCGTTCTGGCATCAATCTGAAAAAGTTTCCCTATCTTCCCCCAATCCAAGTGGAGGATGGGAAGTTCCGTATTTTGAGTGTCGGCCGACTGACGGAGAAAAAAGGCATGAACACCCTAATCAAAGCATTCCGAAAGATCCATAAAAAGTATCCGCAAGCGCGATTAACCATCGTGGGTGAAGGTGAGGAGCGTAGAAAGCTGAAAAAGCTTGTCCGACGGTTCCGCTTAAAAAAGCACGTTACCTTCACTGGCGCCTTGCCACATGAAAAGGTCAGAGAACAGATGGAAAAGTGCCACCTGTTTGTTATCGCCTGTAAAACAGCCAAAGACGGAAATCAAGAGGGGATTCCGAATGTGCTCATGGAGGCGATGGCTACCGGACGCCCGGTGGTATCCACTTATCACGCGGGCATTCCGGAATTGATCGAGCATGGAAAAAACGGTTTTTTGGTGCCAGAAGGAGCAAGTGCAAAGCTGGCTAAGATGATCGAATATGTATTGGAAGAGCAAGAAAACTGGCCACTCATCACCGCGCTGGCTCGCGAGAAAGTCGAACAACAGCATGATATTGAAAAGCAACGGCAAATCCTTGAGCGGCTGTATCTGCAAGTATTAAAAAAAGCGAGGTGATTCAATGAATCTATTGGTGA
This sequence comes from Bathyarchaeia archaeon, assembly GCA_035644815.1. Lineage (GTDB taxonomy): Bacteria > Bacillota > Bacilli > Brevibacillales > Brevibacillaceae > Brevibacillus_F. The sequence continues at coordinate 4,614 of DASQNU010000287.1, forward strand.
TCGGTACGGGTTATGTCGGCTTGACCACCGCTGTTTCTTTTGCCATGCAAGGACATCAAGTCACAGGGATTGACGTGAACGAGGAAAAAGTAAAGCTGCTGCAGCAAGGGAAATCGCCCATCTACGAGCCACTCCTTGAACCGGAACTGCAGCGTGCACTTGAGCAAGGAACGCTAGCTTTTTCCACGGAGATAGCGGAACACATGGCAGAAGCTGATGTCATCTATTTATGCGTAGGCACACCATCTGGCAGTGATGGATTTGCAGATTTGCGCTATTTGGAGCGAGCGGTTGAGACGCTCCGAACGTTTTTGCATGGATGTACGAAAGAATATGTCATTGTCATCAAAAGCACGGTTCCAATCGGCACATCCGATCGTATCGCTGCTACGTTTGCAACCAATAAGCATGTGCATATTGTCACAAATCCGGAGTTTCTGAGAGAAGGGAGAGCTCTGCAGGATTCGTTGGAACCTTCTCGGATCGTGATAGGTGCGGATCGTAAAGAAGCCATTGCGATCATGGATCAACTGTATGCCAAAA